>NZ_JAWJBV010000004.1:0-225346 GCF_046536015.1 Bacillus sp. SIMBA_154 | reverse complement strand
TCAATACATTTCATTCTTCATACATACGTTAAAAATAAAAAAGATTGTAGAAAAACATGAGTTTCTCTACAATCTGAATCCCTTTGAGAAAAGGGATTTTCTTTATGCACCCGACTCACTCTGTTCTTGCTGCGTGAGCTCTTGTAATCTTGTTAAAATTCTGCGCTTTCGATATTGCATCATGCCTGTTTCGGCAATTCCCTTTAACTGCGAGCGATTGGAGACTGCTCCAAACAAAATCCCCGCAATTGGGACAAGCTGAAACAGCTTCTTCCAGCCAAACGAATCTCGGTAATTATAGACCACTTCACGCCATCCTTGAATTTGAGAGATCATGTTTTCGTGCTTTCCTTCGGACGCACGGTAGCTCTTCAGCTCTTTTAGTATCGACTTTTTCCCAACGACATCAGCAGAGTTCAGCTGTAAACATTTAATGATAAATACCCGTTCTTCCTTGTTTTTAGGATCATAGCCATAGGTGACGGCAATATCCTGTAATGTTTTTAAGGAGAGGCCCAGCACCGCAGGAATATCTGCCGCTAATGTAAACATGCCGCCGACACCTGTTGTCGCACCTTGCATCGTGGCGAGATTCGTTCTGTTTTTCCCCATATGTTCACTAATGGCATCCATGACTTCAAGAGGGGCTTTTTCAATATCTTCTATGCACTGAATCGATTCGTCAGCACATTTCTTTTGAAATTGATGGATGATGCCTTTTTCTGATGTCAAATAGGCGCCGCCTGATTGGATGTAATGCCCCATTTCATCAAGTAGAACACCAATTTTTTTCTGAATAAAGGCAGGAGTCAGCTTGTCCAGCATTTGAAATGGAAGCCGGCTGAGTTTCTCCCAAAACCACGCCTTCTGCTGTTCTTTCTCCCATATTTCAATCTCCTTTAATTGCGCTTTTAGCCAATCTCTTTCCTCCATACCATTTCCTCCTTAGATGCCGTTGAAGTATTTGTCTGTTATTATACACAATCCTTGTCCATCATACGTATCAAACATCGAAGCGGTTCCGAGAGGTTTTAAACCCTTTCAAAACGGTTATTGCTTAATAAACAATCAAAAGAGGAGTGATCAACATGTTAGGATTTCTTATTTCATTAGTTGTGGCGATTGTCATTGGCCTCATCGGCAGTGCACTCGCTGGAGGTAGTGTACCAGGAGGATGGATCGGTTCAATGATTGCCGGGCTTGCAGGCGCTTGGATTGGTCATGGATTACTTGGAACGTGGGGTCCTAGTATTGCAGGCTTTGCGATCATTCCAGCGATCTTAGGAGCAGCTATTTTTGTTATTATTTTAAGCCTGATCTTCCGCAGTGTTGGATCAAGGGTTTCTTAAAAAAAAACGAAAACAGAGGAAGCAAAGGGATAAAATGATCTTGATTTTAGCTCTTTGTCTTCTTTTCAGCGTGAATGAAAACCTTTGCAGTCTAGGAAGGACGAGTACCGGAGCGGAGCGAATTGACATTCGTGAGCACCGGCGCGCAGGACTGACAACGAATGCGAGGGTTTGTCTACACGCTGGCACCGCCTAAGAGGCGGTGTTTTTTTATGTATTGATTGACATTGCATCTATTTTTTTCACTTACATATGATAAACAAACCTATTAGTTCAGATAGTTGACTTTTCATGAAGATGGGCATATGATGATTAAAAATTGCATCGAGGAAACTTTTTGTGCCCTAGCAAAACTTTGTAGAATCTAGGTGATGACATATGACAAACAAATACATCGAGGCACAGGCACACATGTCAGCGGCTGCTGAGCGTGCACTTGAAGGAAAGGTCAAAGGATTTAGAAGGCTCCTTCCTTTTCTCGGCCCTGCTTTTATCGCAGCTATTGCTTATATTGATCCAGGGAATTTCGCCACCAACATTGCTGCTGGCTCAAAATACGGGTATCTTCTCTTATGGGTCATTCTCATATCGAATCTCATGGCTTTGCTTATCCAATCCTTGTCCGCAAAGCTTGGAATAGCGACAGGTAAAAATTTACCTGAAATCGCACGTGAAGAGTTTCCAAAGCCCGTCTCCATCGGTTTATGGATTCAGGGTGAGCTCGTGATAATTGCCACAGATTTAGCTGAGTTTATCGGGGCTGCACTTGGTTTATACTTACTCTTTCGTATCCCCCTGCTTGAAGCATCAATTATTGCAGCCATCGGATCATTTGCGATTTTAGAGCTGCAAAGACGGGGATATCGAGCATTAGAAGCAGGCATCACTGGTATGCTGTTCGTTGTAGTGATCGCTTTTGCTGTGCAAACCTTTGTCGCAAAGCCAGATATCGCAAGTGTTGCAGGCGGACTTTTCATTCCGAGGTTTGATGGAACAGATAGTGTGCTGCTTGCAGCTGGCATTTTAGGTGCCACTGTGATGCCGCACGCAATTTATTTACATTCAGCTTTAACCCAAAGACGAGTCGTCGGCAGAACAGAAAAAGAGAAAAAACAAATTTTTCGCTTTGAGTTTTTAGACATCCTTATTGCCATGCTAGTCGCTGGGGCCATCAATGCCAGCATGTTGATTGTAGCAGCCGCTTTATTTTATAAAAATGGTCTCTTTGTTGAGGATCTGGATGTTGCGTTTCAGCATTTTGGTACACTCGCAGGTCCTGTATCAGCCATCTTATTTGGTGTAGGTCTGCTTGTAGCCGGGCTTTCCAGCTCTTCTGTCGGTACACTGTCAGGCGATATTATTATGCAGGGATTTATTCAATACCGCATCCCGCTGTATGTACGCCGGCTGATTACCATCATTCCCCCTATTGCGATCATCGCATCTGGGGTGAACCCAACATCTGCGCTTGTGATGAGTCAGGTGGTACTATCTTTTGGTATAGCCTTTGCTTTAATTCCGCTCATTTTGTTTACAAGTAAAAAACGAATTATGGGCGAATTGACGAATGCACGCTGGGTGACAGGAATATCTTGGGTGATAGCAGCTCTTGTTGTAGCACTTAATCTCTTTTTAATTGTGAATACGTTTATGTAAAAGACAGTGATGATGCTGTCTTTTTCTTTCCATTTGGTTATGGTAGAATTTTCCCTGAGAGGATGTGGTCACATGTTTTTTTATCAGGATCAAGATCTATCCATGCGGCTGCTTGAGCCTAGAGACGCAAGAAGTTTGTATCTGCTCATCCAGCGGTCAAGAGAGCACTTACGTGAATGGATGCTTTGGGTGGATACAACGCAAACAGAAGAAGACAGCATGGCGTTTATTCAAGGTGCAATGCAGCAAGCCTTGCAGAACAACGGCTTTCAAGCCGGCATATGGTCACATGGAGAACTCGTCGGCATCATTGGCACCCACCAGATTCATTGGATCAACCGAACCGTTTCCATTGGCTATTGGCTCGGAGAAGGCTACCAAGGAAAAGGCATCATGACAAAAGCGTGTAAAGCCGTCATTCAATATTTATTTGAAGAGTGCGGACTGCACCGCATTGAAATCAGGGCCGCTGTCGATAATCAGAAGAGCAGACGCATCGCAGAGCGATTATCCTTCTCTCTTGAAGGCATTTTAAGACAATGTGAATGGCTGGGCGACCGCTTTACCGATCATTGTGTGTACGCACTTTTACAGCCTGAATATATGGAACAAAAAGCGCATTCGATGAATCAGTCCACTTAATTGTGTCAATTACATGAATGATTTTACAAAGTGAAGCTTTATGGTATCCGTTGTGATCGGCATCTGATAAAATAGAAGGAAAAATCGAGGTATGATGTATGTCTCTTATTATTTTATTTTACTTATGGATTGTCCCTTTATTATTTGGCATTTTCTTCTCATTTTTAACAAAGAAATCCACATACAAACGCCGTTTTGTCCCATCATACAGCATGGCAGGACTCAGCATCGTTTTTCTGATTCTGGCACTCGTCTTTTCAGCCAGTCATTTTCTATTCATTTGCGGTATGTTCCTTTTTGCCACAACACTTGTCGGCACAGGCATTCCTTTATTCTTGGCCTTTACAAAAACACCATCATAAACAAAAACCACCTTTTCACGATGGAAAGGTGGTTTCTTTATTATTGATGTGGCATTCGGTATGTAATAGATGCACCTTGATTTTCTTCAATCGTCTTCACAATGTCTTGAAGGATCTCTGCTGCTCGATCATTTGAGTCATACTTGCCGAGTATCTTTGTCCAAGAATCATTTCCCATGATCCCTTCAATTTTTTTCCCCTGTACTGTGACTTCATTGACTTGGACCAGGCTTTGCTGGTTTTGTGTGAAAATCCATAGCATGGTTGATTCTCCTTTTTGATCTGAAATGATTTCTACCTGCTTTTTGATAATAGTACTTTTTTTCATTTTAAAGTTTCTTAACAAATAATTCATTTGAACATTAATCAATCATTGAACTTTTCAGCATATGTTAAATCTGATTCACTGGGTTCTGCCTTTTGCTCTTTCACATTTCCATTTGAGTAAAATTCAACATACTTTCCCTGCTTAACACCTTGCTCTACATAGAAATAACTTTGAATATTTCCGTTTTCATATTTATCATAAGCTAAGCCCGTAAATAGTTTTTCTTTACCATCTTGGGTATATTCTACAATCGCTAGTTCGTAGGGACCTCCATACTCTAGAAATTCTTCAAACTCGGTACCACTTTCTATAATGAACTTCTTTGTCAATATATCATCCGCATGTAAACTCCTTACAGTTTATAACTTTCATATTTACTATTTTTGCCCCCAAATACCTCACTCATAAAATTCTGTTCGCTCTACGCACAATCTAAAACGAGAATCATCTGCCACTAAAATAAAATCCCCATATTCACTTTCGTTTGTTCGAGAACATGATTTAATGTCGTTTAAGCTCTAATTACAAAAGGTTTTGAAATTAAAAGTTCCTTTAACTATTCATAGTGTGCATTAATGAAATATTCATTGCTCAAACTTCATTCTTCAGACATAGCATCATCGTAATCCTGTAATTCTTCCATTATTTCTTTTAATCGATCAATATTATTTATAAATTCTTCGTAAGGAATTTCTTGATAATCAAATATTCCTTCACCATATTCATCACTATCATATATTTTCACAACTGCACCTAGATTCAATAAATGATCAACTAACTCTTTTAAAATTTCCATATTATCAATATCATTTGCATCCGTTTCAGCAAAGAAATCTTTGTTTTCCATCTTATCTTTTATCTCTGTAATCCCTAAACCAGTGTACTTTCTTAACGGTACTACAAGTTTATTAGTTGGACCTTGAGGACTGATTTTAATTGCTAATTTACTCATCTATCTTTCCTCCTTGCTAAAATTCCTCTAAATAGTTTGGATTAACAGGTCTACCAGGGGCATTTTTGCTATAGCTCCCTCCATGCCAACCCTTTAAATGTTCTCTACTAGTAACAGGATAAATTAATTCTCCCCTATTACAAATATGTGGATAATTCATAGCATTATAAGTATGATGTCCAATTATTGATTTCCCATTATATTGAGGTTTTTTACTTTTTAAAATCTCTTGTTTTTGTTCAATAGTCCAATTCCTTGTTGTAGATTCTCCATCTAAAATTCTTTTCTTCTCTTGCTTCCAGAATTCAGTAACCCCCGTTGCCCTTCTTTTTGAAAATCTTCTATCCCATTGATATCTTTTGTATTCTTCCTTTGTGACTGTACGATTTTCAATCTTTTCTTTTATTTTTTTCTGCTGACTCCTATTTAAAGATTTATAAGGTGTAATTTTTGCAGTTAAATCAAATTCTACTTTCTGTACCCTTTGAGTAATAATCTCTTCTCCTACCGCTACTTTTTTATTACTCAAAGCATTATTTGTACTCTTAACCCACATCTTCCCATGAAACCCTTTCGCTCCAAACGGTAAAAGCATTCCAAGTGCCGCGTTCATACTTGCTTCCTGCTGTTCTTTCGAGACCTTGTTTCCAAACATGTCACGACCCGTAATCGCTTCGCTGAAGCCGTTGGTTGCGGTGAGGCCATATAAGCCTTTTTGGGATGTTTTTAAGGCGTCAAAGGCCTTTTGTGATGTCTTGTAAATGTCGACTGCTCTGACTGCGGCTGATGTGGCTTGGGTGGTTTTATAGACGGCTTTACCCCCTTTAAAAATACGGCCTGCCCAGCCGACGATTGGGATGTAGCCTGCTGCGGCCATACCGCCTGCGGCGACTCGCTGGCCTGCGGTGAGCTGTTCTCCTGTGATCGGGTCTACACCGGTGGCGGCACGTTTTGCATCGTTTACGCCTGTCAGTTCATTGACGATATTTCCGCCATAATCGAGGGCTTTTTCATACCAAGGACGATTTGCGAGTGCTTCTTGTTCTTTCGCGATCTCGCGGGCTTCTTCTTGTTCTTCTTTAATTTTAAGATATTCAGAAGTTTGCTTCTCAATATCGCTTTTTGCCTTGTAAATTTCACTATTTTGATACGCTTTCTTGTCAAAATTCATAGGCGAAATGGATTTTCCGTCATTTGTCGCATTCATCATTTCTGCGTACAATGCCATTGTAGCCTTCTGTTCTGTCTCTGACAAAGCATATTCATCTTTTAAATTTTGATCAAGCTCTATCAAATCTTTAACCGTCTTTTTCCGTTCGTCTTCTGCATCTTCGATCTTTTCATCAAATGTTTTGCTATCAAATATCTCCAAAGAAATGAGGTCATCAATGTCTTGAAAAATGGTTTTAAGTGCCTTTTTTTGATCTTTTACAATGCTTTTGGCATTTTTGATTCCCATGTGAACAGCGTTATCTAAAAAGTGTTCCTCCACAAAGGTATCGCCGCCAAAGCTCGTATCATCAAGTGTACCAGAAACACCTTCATGAAAGGCTTTTTGCTTATCAATGAAACTGATAAACATGTCTACATTTCCAGCTAGTTCTTTATAAAAGCTTTTAATGTTATCGGCGCCTTTTCCAGTGAAATCATCACCAAGGTTTGCCACGCCCTGTAAGGCTTTTTTCAAATCAGTCATTTCTTCACGGAGTGCCTGATAATGTTTTGCTCTTGTATCCATGGCACTTGTTAGTGCTTTTGCATCAAGTATCTTGCCCAGAAAAAGCCACTCCCTCCATTATTGATCATAAAGTCTATTTTACCTTTCTCAGCTAATTGGAAAAATAGGCTATAAGTTACAAAAATAATTACCTAATATTTTTAGAGAAAATAAAACAAGTGACAATTGAAATGATTTTGCTTATTCATCACAAAAAAAGTCAGCCCCCTTTTCAGAGGACCGACTACGGTGTGTTTAGAAAAAGCGTTTTAGACTTTTCTTGAGTGGAGGGATATCCAGTTCACCTTTTTCAAAGAATTTTTTCAATAAGTACTTACTAAAGCCTGCTGCTTGTGTATACGTAATTTTCCCAGGTAATGGCGGTTCATTGGTTACAGAGACATCAATAATGACTGGTTTATCCGATTGAAGTGCTGTATCAAAGGCTGGTGCCAGTTCTTCATGTGATGACACTGAGATTCCTTTGCCGCCACATGCTTCTGCAAATTTTGCAAAGTCAATATCTTCTAGCGCTATACCGTAATTGATGTTTCCCTTTACCTGTTGTTCATATTCAATCATTCCAAGGTTGTTGTTGTTTAAGATCACGACAACGATCGGCAGGTTATACTTTACAGCTGTGACGAAGTCTTGCATGACCATTGTGAAGCCTCCGTCACCACAGACAGCAATGGCTTGGCGGTTCGGTTCGTTTAACTTAGCTGAAATCGCCCCAGGTAAACCACAGCCCATTGTTGCAAGCCAACTTGAAATAATAAAATCTTGTTTTTTCATTTCGAAATGACGTGCCATCCATACAGTCACATTACCGACATCAACTGAAAGAATGGCATCGTCTTCGACTGCTTCTTCTAATCTAGCGATGACTTGCTGCGGTTTAAGTGGTGATGTTGCAACGGATTTTTCCTTATCCATTTCTTCTCGCCACTTCATCATATGCTCTGTGCAAGCTTCAAGAAAACCACGCTGCTCTTTGTATTCAATATAGGAGGTCAATTCATGCAAACCACTTTTGCTGTCACTTACTATTCCCACTTCTACCGGATACCTTTTACCAATTTGATCTGGCTTTATGTCCAATTGAATAGCAGGTATATCCTCCGGTAAGTAGTCCCTATATGGGAAGGAGGTTCCAAGCATGATTAAGAGATCACATTCTTCCATCGCTTCATATGCCGGCTTCGTTCCAATTTGACCTAGGCTTCCTAAGAAGTACGGATGCCTGTCTGGAACAATTCCTTTTGCAGGAAGTGTGATTACGATAGGTGCAGCAGCCTTTTCTGCAAATGAAAGAAGCTCTTCTTTCGCATTTCTTAATCCTTTACCTGCTAAGATGACTGGCTTCTTCGCATTGTTAATGAGCTGAGCAGCCTTTAACAGTTGATCTTTCTTTGGCCTCACCTCCCCCTCTACATAAAGAGGGGATGTATAAACAGGTTTACGCTTAATTTTTTGAGAAAATAAATCATCTGATACAGTGAGAACCGCCACGCCTTTATGAGTATAAGCTGCTTTGATGGCTTGATTTAATAAGTCTGGCATAGCCTCTGCTGTTTGTACCTGCTGATTGAAAACAGCTACGTCGTCAAACATCCGCTCTAATTTGATTTCTTGAAATGCGTCTCTGCCTACTTCGGTCGAAGCAACCTGCCCTGCAATCGCTAAAACGGGGGCACCATCTGCTTTTGCATCATATAGTCCATTTAATAAGTGGACAGCACCTGGTCCAGCAATTGATAAGCAAACACCGAGTTTACCAGTTAGTTTGGCATCAGCTGCTGCTGAAAGTGCTGCCACTTCTTCATGTCTCGTTTGTATGAATTGTATTTGGCTTGATTCATGCCTTAGTTCTTCAATCAATTCGTTTATACTGTCGCCGGGCATTCCATAAATATGTTTCACGCCCCACTCTTCCAGTAGCGCTGTTACTTCTTTTCCTGCGGTTCTTTGCGGCATGTGTGAAAACTCCTTTTTTCTTACTCCATACCACCGCACCCTTTTGGTCAAACGTTTCAACTTGCTCCTGTTACTTTTTAAAATGATATGGAAGGGTGGCGACAATAATATCCCGCTTCCATAACAAACGGAATCTTAATAAAAAAGCAGATTGATTATGCAAGATGGTATGCCATCTTTTTTTCGGGATAAATTGAGGCACGAGCACCATCACTTTGTATTGATGCGCATTTGCTTTTGCCTCAATCGTTTCAAGAAATTTATCAAGAGGGTGAATGAGACTTCGATAAGACGAATGTAAAATCACAAGACGCACATCACTATTCAGCTTTTCCCAATCTGCTTCAATCCTCTTGTCTTTCTCTTTATCAAAGGAGACGTGAACCGCTATGACCTGCTCTGATAAGGATTTTGCATATTGAACAGATTGTTCGACGACACGTGTTACACCTGCTATTGGTACGATGACTACATTTCCTTTGATCTCAACAGGCTCTGTTTCATTCAGTAAACGTAGTTGTTCTCCTACAGACAGGTAATGCTTTTTGATGGAATGAAACATAAATAGAACGATTGGCATGAAAATAAAAACTGGCCATACAAGATGGAACTTGGTCAAAATGAGAATCATGAGAACCGTGAAAGAAATAAGTGCTCCCAGTATATTAATTGGCATTTTCATTTTCCAGCCCTGTGGTTTTTCACGAATCCATTTGACACACATACCGGTCTGAGACAAGGTAAATGGAATAAATACACCAACAGCATATAACGGAATCAGGTGTTCAGTTTTCCCATCAAACAGCCAAATAAGCAGCATGGAGGCTACGCCTAAAAAGATAATGCCATTGGAGTAACCAAGTCGATCTCCTCTTACTGTAAACATGCGCGGCATATATTTATCTTTTGCTAAGTTGACAGCCAATAAAGGAAAGGCTGAAAAGCCGGTATTTGCCGCTAATATCAAAATTAACGCCGTGACAGCCTGAATAACATAATAGAAAAACGTACGTCCAAATGTGTCTGATGCAATTTGTGACACAACCGTTTCTTCTGGCTTTGGCGAGATGCCAAAACCAAATGCAAGCAGTGTCACACCTAAAAAGAGAACGGCCAGTAATCCCCCCATCATCAGTAATGTTCTCGCTGCATTTTGTGCAGCTGGTTTTCTAAAGGATGGAATCGTATTTGAAATGGCTTCTACTCCAGTCAGAGCAGAACAGCCAGACGAAAATGCTTTTAATAAAAGAAATAATGTAATGCCTGACACATGTGTGCCAAATGCTGTATGCTCAGGTGCTGGCGGCACTTGCCCTGTTAATAGTTTAAAGCCGCCGACTCCAATTAAAATGAGAAGTGAAAATACAAACAGGTATACAGGATAAGCCAGAATAGATGCCGACTCCGTCAACCCACGAAGGTTGAGCACCATAATCACTATGACCAATACAATAGAAATCAAGACGTGATATGGATATAGTGCTGGAAAAGCTGATGTGATGGCATCGGTACCCGCTGAAATGCTCACTGCTACAGTCAAAATATAATCTACCAGCAATGATCCACCAGCGATCAGCCCTGGTTTTTCACCTAAGTTCCTGCTAGAGACGACATATGCCCCGCCGCCTTCTGGATAAGCATAGATAATCTGGCGGTAAGATAGAATTAACGCCATTAAAAGAATGAATACACAACCTGAAATCGGGAGTGAGTACCAAAACGCTGCCGCACTGACGACTGATAGAACAATCAAGATTTGTTCTGTACCGTATGCAACTGATGAAAATGCGTCTGATGACAATAATGCCAAAGCTTTGATTTTTGATAGTTTTTGTTCTCCTGCTGCCTGTGATTTTAATGGTTTACCAATTAAAATACGCTTCATCAAACTGTACATGTGATGCCCGCTCCTTTAGTGTCAAACGATTTAAGTTACAAAAGATCGATCACCAAAAAGACACAGAGGCAATAGAATGCCCCTGTGCCTATTGTTTAGATCACAGGTTGGTCTTTGCTCTCTTTAACGCTTACGAGGTTAGCTGACGGATTCGGGCGCATGAGACTTTGCCCTACCTGAAAAGGATTCACCCCACGTGGTTTTTATACCACAATTGGTTCCCCCGCTCATCGAAATGATTCAGCGATTGGTCTTTTATAAAAGAGATCATACTCCCGTTCGACACCAAAGTAAAGAGATTTTTTCAAGGTCTTTTGATCGTTTATGACTCAGTCTTTTTGCGGTTTTTTCGTAAGAAATAGATAATCATCACTAGCACAAAAATGATGAGCGCAGCTATACATGCAAAGTAGATCCAAGACTCACTGCTGCTTTGTTTTTCACCTATTTTCAGATTGCTTGATGTGCTGCTGATCGTTTGATGATTAGAGAACATGTCTTTGTTTTTGCTCTCTATCGCAACTGTTGCGGTCTCTGTATTTGTTTGGAGGAAATGAATCACTTCATTTGACACATCAGCTTCAGCTGCATTCATTCCTGAAAAGACTATCATTGTCTGTTCTTTATTCCAAACAGATGGCTGCGTCCATACAATACGAGCAGTTGTTTCGTTGATCATGCCAAAAGAGGATACATCATATTGTTCCTTTTTCGTCGGAACGATCAGATCATTCGCTTTTTCTTTTAAAAGAGAGAACGTTTGAATGCCCCCGATGAAAATGAGAGAGTGATTCTTCAATTGTTCGTTTGTCACATTAGAGGCTTTGATCAAATGATATTGAGCAGCTGCTGGCTGACTAAATGATTCTGTGAGCATCGCCATTTGATTGATCGTTTCACGGTTGATTTGATCCGGCATGATGATCAATGTTTTTTCTTGCTGAGCCTTTGAAGTGAAAGGAAGCGGCCATACAGCTAAATCCGGTGTATCACTAGTTGTTCCTTCTGGAATTTGAAGAGAACTGTTCTTGTCAATGAAAATCCAGCCTTCTTCATCCGTATGTCTGCAGGATTCCATGTTTTTAAAACCAGTTGTGACAAATTGCAAATCAATATATTCATTTTTTTGAAGTACGTGTGAATCGACTGGAATAGACACATGATAGAATCCATTCTCATCTTTGTTTCCTAGTTTTGTTAATGGTACGTCGTGCGGTTCGTCATTGATCATAACAGTTAGGCGTTCTGCTTTGTTCGCTGCATCAGATTTTTTAAATGACAGATTTAGCTTGGCGCCTGATTTTCGGTTAGCAATCAATGCTCTCGGATAATAGTAGTGATCAGAAGCCGTCTTTTTGGTCCCAACAGTGACATCATCTCCGCCAAAATCTTTTAAACGGATATGGTGAGATGGCTTAGAGGTTTTAGCTACGACCTTTTGAAGCATTAAGTCCGTACCAGTAAGTTGACCTGTCAGTTCTGGTTGAGTGAGAACATTGATTTTTTCAGCAATTGTTCTTGGCTGGTCAGCTGTGACAAATAAGACGGGCTGTTCTTTTTTCTTTGCTGTCAGGGTTCTTACCGCTAACGTGAGAAGATTACTTTCTGTTTTGATTTTCGCAGTTTGCTCAATCGATTTGATCCTTCCATCCCAGCTTCTTTTCGCCCCAATAGCAATGGTTGGATGCGCGATTTGCTTGCTGTCCTTCTCCTGAATGAGTTTGATGTCCGCTAGGCGGTCTTTGTTTTTCAACGTACGGTATACCTTGATGGCTGCTTCTAATTCAGCCTCATCTGGTGTATTTGGAAGCACAATATTTGTTTGCTCTTTCTGATCACCTGTTTGAATGAAAAGTGATGGGAAGCTGTCTAATGTGAGGTCTTTCGTTTGAATGCCTTTGAATGCCAGCTTACTTTCAGGATATACCTTCAGCCAATTGGCAGGTGTCTCTTGATTGATACACACACCTTCTTTTAAGACACCGTAAAATGCGAGCTGAATCCGATGAGATCCTTTTTTCAATTGCGCTTTGTTTAATTTGATTTGAATCGATTTCTTTTGGTTTTTCCCTGATACAGGGATGGTCTTTTCAATCTCTCCATCAACCATAACAGTGAATGAGGATGGTGAAATGAGTAATGGTGAAGCCTCTATATTCAATGTAAGAGTGCTAGACTCTACTTTTTCTTTCTCAACTTGATAGGAAAATTCAGTGCGGTCTTCTTGTCCGTATAAGGTCACCACATCTTCTGTTAGATGCTGCGTTTCTGCTTTACTTCCTTTTGATGAACGTACCCAATCATCTTTCACCTGCACTTGATCTGATTGCGCCATTGCTTGACCTGCCATGAAAAAAGGCTGAATGGCAAGGGATAATGCCAATATAAAAATTATCCATTTTACCGATTTCAATTTGTCACCCGCTTTTCTTTTGTTGTTGATCGTAACGCTCAGTTTTGTACCATTTCACTTCTTGTTTCAATAATCGGCTCTTTGCCTCTACACATAAGGAGTACACAACAAGCGCAATCCATACTTGAGAATAGGTGAAGTACATGAGAGCCACAATGAGAATGTTCTGTTTGGTCAGCTCTGTTTTCTCAATACTCAATGTAATCATCACTTCTGTTAGAAAGAGGAAGAAGGCTAATCCCCATAGAATCAGTGCGACAGCCCCTACAGATAAGTGAAGGTCAACAAATAAGTTCACGATAAATATGCCATTTGAAAGCAGCACACCGAAGAAAAACAAGAAATACGTAAAGAAAAAATAAAATAAATCGAAAATCATTCGTTTTCGTTTCAGCTTCATAAACTGCCTTAAAAATTTAAGTACAACATATTGATTGCCTCTAGCCCAGCGCGTTCGCTGCCGCCACCAGACCTTCCATGTCTCAGGCTCTTGTTCCCAGGTGATCGCAGCAGGGAAAAATCGAATTATATATCCAAGGTTATATACACGGATCGTTAATTCGGTGTCCTCGGCCAAAGCATGCACATCCCAGCCTCCAAGCTCTTCCAAGATGTGCCGGCGGATCGCGAAGTTTGTGCCTGGTATTGTCGCAATGCCAAACCACTTCCATCTCCCGCCCTGCGCCATCCATTGAAAGCAGATGGTCTCAATATTAATAAATTTGGTAAGCAGGTTTTTGGCTGCATTGATGACCCTGAATTTCCCGACAACAGCGCCAGCTTTTGGATCATTCAATAACCCAAGAACTAAATGATAGACAGCCTTTTGTTCAGGCGTGTTATCTGCATCATATACACAAATCATTTCTCCTGTAGAAGCCTTCAAGCCTTCATTCAGTGCAGAGGATTTCCCCTTTCCTGCAAATGGCGGCTTCGTTTCAATCATATGGACATGATCATATTGCTCACTGAATGATTGTACGATGTCTCCTGTGCGATCAGAGGAATTGTCATTAATTACAATGATTTCAAGAAGATGTTTTGGATAGGATAGCTGAACCATGGCTTTTAACGTTTGCCGAATGACCACCTCTTCATTATGAGCAGGAATAAGGATGCTGACTGTCGGCAGCTCTTTCCCTTGTTTCGTCCATTTAGGCAGCACTTTTTCGTAGGTTAGATAGTGCTGAAAGCCGCCCTGCATCAGAAACATATGGTATAGGAGCATGATCCAAATCAGTATTAATGAAAGATAAAATAAAACATCAGCCACCTGATTTTCTCTCCTTAAAAATTCGTTTTTTCATTGTCAGCCTTAAATACAATGTGTAAAAAGCAAATGCCACAATAAATAGCAGCACCACCACTGTGAGAATTCGCAGCATATTTTCCATGCCGCTTCTCTTGACAGTTTTTGTTTCTGCTATGTTGGATTGCTGTACTTGAATATGTCCATTACCTGAAGTTTTGATCTGTACATGTGCGGTTTGGACAGTCTGTTTTGTTTTCTTTAAATCCAGCCATTCACTAGAAGGGATCGCCTCCATCTGTGTCATCAGATCCTGTAAACCATCTACCCCCGATTCCACATCATAGGACATCCCAATCATGGCAGATTGAAGATGCTGCATGGATTGAATCGTTTGTTCCGTCAGAACGTTTGAATTCTCTTGGTCAGACGCTGTATCTACACGCTGTTCAGGATATAAGGTCATGCCATGGAGCATGGCTGGTGTCGTCATAAATGGCGGTGCACCACTTGTTTTCGATGTGCGGTCCGAAAGCTGCACCTGCCCAAAAAGACTTGAAACATGCCGAGAAATCACTTGATAGCCTTGTTGAGATATGGCATCATGCGGCACCTCGAATGCAAGTGGATATAGTCCTTGCTGCGTTAGAAGCTCAATGCCTTTTGTCAGCTTTTCCTCTGTATAGATGACTTCTTGGTGCAGAGCGGATTTGGTATAAGCATCAAAGTCTTTTTCATTCGGAAAATGGCTTTTACTCAGCTTCTTTTCGGCTTCATTCGGTTCATTTGAAGTAATGGCCTGATCGTACTTTGCATCCCAAAACTCAAAGCCTTGACCAGATTCCTCGGTTCGATACGTACGGCTGAATCCATGAAGGATCACGCTAGCTCCATTGCTTTGCAATTGTTTTAACGCATGCACAAGCTGAGGTCGTTCACTCAGTGTCACTTCATCACCTGTTGCCGAATCAATCCATACTGGGGTCACCGCTATCAGAAAAGGAACATGCCGGGCGGATACGTATTGTCCAAGTTCAAGCAGCTTCTTCTCGTCAGTGACTGGACTGATATTCCCCAGCCGTAAGTATTTTGTCGTCATTTGATCAGAAGACGGCAGGAGTGTTTCTAGCACTTCTGCAAGAAGCTTGTTGTGCTGCACTACATCTAAAATTCCGATATATGCCGCACTTTCTTTTGTTTGAACCACAAATGGCAGAGCAGCTTGATTTTTCTTCAATAGAAATTCACTTCGCAGATCTGCCCCTTGAACCGTTAGTGCTGTAATACCTCTCTCCAGCTGACGGTAGGTCTGATCATGTGTATATTTGATTTGACTGGTGTGATCTTGTTTTTGAAAAGTGAGCTTGGAGAACGTGCGAAGCTGTTCCGCATTGTATCCAATGGCCATTAGACGTTTTGATTCGTTGATCGCACGAATGGTTTGTTTTGGTAAGGTTTTTTTTACTTCACCGATATAGATGACTTGCTGAAATTCATTGAGCTTTTTTTCAGCGGTTTGTTCATCTGATAAAACTGTCGTTTGTTTGGAAAAATGACCGACGAGTAAATCAAGCATATGAACAGCTGGAGTCGCTTCCCCCGATTCTGTCGAATAAATAATGAGGGTATCCGGCTGCGTGACAAGAGCATCGGCTAAAGCTATATGTTTGAACGAGAGCATCGAAAAAAGAGCAATCAACAAACCGCATTTCATCAAAGGATTAAAGTTCATTCATTATCATCTCGTTTTCTAGTTCTTCTAAAAATTGCTCTGGTGTTCGATAGTCCGAGCTGCTTGTTAAATGACAGACATGGAATGTCAGGGTCACTCCACGACCGTTCAGTAAGACATGCGTTTGCAGTTTATCCTTTAGCTTATCAAGGACGACAGAGACGTTTTCTTCAGGTGTGTGGGTGAGCATCAGACCCATTCGTTCTTCAGATATTCGAAATTTCTTATCGGTTTCTCTCACACTCTCGCGGATCTTGATACTCAATTGCTGAAAAAGGTGCTGCATTTCTTTTTCTCCATATAATGATTTGAATTCCGCTGCGTAGTGCATATGAAGAAGGATAAAGACAAATGGCTGTTTGTATCGTTCTGCCCGTTTCATTTCCTCGGACAACTCCAGCTTCATCCGCTCTGCATTGTCAAATCCTGTTGTTGAGTCAATCGCCACAAATTGTTTGATGGCCTGCTTTTGTTGTTCATTGGTGTGACGCATCGTCTTGATACGCTCATGCATGTTCCCTGCTGAAATAGCGAAAAAGAGAAGTGCCACACCCCAGATCACAACATCTTGCAATGTTTGATTGGAAAAGAGCAGATTCGTGAGTCTAAGCTCTGAAAAGAACATGACGCTTCCTATAAAAAACAAAATAAGTAAGGTAAAAGTTAATGCTGGTAAAATACCAAATAAAATGCCGCATCCTAACACGACAAATGTCAGCGCGATGATCATGAAACTCTCCGCATCATGTACGTTTAAGTAGCCCATAAACAAAATAAGACCTGCAAACGTGAGGAGCAGAGAATAATACAAGCGATACGTGTTACTGAATAACCGATTCATTTAGAAGCTCCCTTTCTGCAATAAGAGGCAATAAGTTATCAAAAGAGTGTGTGTCTTTTTCGTTCATGTATCCTCCGTAATAGGGCTTAAGAGGATCTTGGATTTGTAATTCTTTCATTCGGTAATAGACATCTTTTGCAAAATCCAGCTCGTTTTGATTGAGAGCATATAAGATCACCAGTGCATATACCGAGGGCGATTCATACGTCACAGCTGGCTTCAAAGTGCTTAGTTCATATCGTCCGTACAATTTTCCTTCTTCTTGAAAATTTGTTTTCAGCCATTTCATGATCGCAGATGTATCAACCTGTGCACGTTCGGCATGGAGAGCCGTATAAAGTTGATCAATCAAGTTGATTTCTCGATCAAATGAGTAGGCTTTTTTCGCTATGTCATAGGATTTAGGAAAGAATCCTTTTTGTCTCGGTGCATTTTTTAGAATGGCCAATTGGTTGCTCATCGTTTGTTTCGTGAATATTTGGAGGGATACCAATTCTTTGATTGCTTTTGGGTCCATATATGAGAGTGTGATTGTGTGTGAAGTTTGCTTTGTCGATGCATCATAATAATCGGTGAGTATGCCCTTGAACATGTTGTTGTCTTTTAACGCTTGTGCGATTTCTTTCGCTGTGGTTTCATATGCTGACTTCTGCCACAATTGATCTGCCTTTTGAAGTGCTGCCACTACACGTAAATCATCGACTAAAGCATTGACCTTACTTTTTTGATGAGATTCAATTTGCCAGCTGAGGAGATCATGATCTAGTAAGAATTGAGTGTGCAGAACGTCTACCTGTTGATCAAAAGAGGCTTGATCTTTTTTTAGAACAAGATAATCCATCCAAAGTCCAAGCGATTCAGATAAATAGAGGTTCTGCTCTGCAAAAGAGGTGCGGATCATGCCCTGATCTGTCATTAAGTGGTGATTGATGAAATATTCTCCTGGCAATACAGGCTGTGCTGATTCTGGATGAGCTGGCTCTTTCTCCTGGTTCCAGGTACATCCGCCTAGTAGAATGACAATGAATATAACGATAGCCGTACGATGTATGGGTGTATCCATTCGTGTCCCCCTTTCAACTCCCAGTTCTCTTAGCATCTAACGATTTATTATAGAGCGTTTCTGTTTAAATTCAAATAAATATTTTATACCAAATTACGAGTCTTTTCGCATATGCATTCCCATTTTCAGAAAAAAAATATGCCGATATGCTTGATTGCACTGAAAAACCCATGCGGCCTCGCATGGGTTTTTACACAACTATTGATCTAATTTTAATTTCTTTAATTGTTCAGCTAGTGCGTTATTGATCGGCTCTTCCACTTTCTTTTGTTTCTTCATATATTTAGATACATCATGCTTACTAGCTCGTTTTTGATTGGATTGTGATTTGCGTTTTTCGAAAACAGACAGCTTTTCTCTATGACCGCACACACAAGCAAAGATTTTGCCATCGCCTTCTCCGCGCAGCTCGAGTTTTTTATGACAGTTCGGGCAGCGTGCATTTGTTTTCTTCGCCACGTTTTTTCTGTGTCCGCATTCTCTGTCCTGACAGACAAGCATTGTGCCATTTTTTCCGTTCACTTTCAGCATAAGTTTTCCGCAATCCGGACAATGGGTTCCAGTAACGTTGTCATGCTTAAAGGTTTGGTTCGTCTGTTTGATTTCAGATACAGCTTGTTTTGCATATGACTTCATTTCACTCATGAATTGAGAAGCTTTCAATTGGCCTTTCGCAATTTTCGAAAGCTTTTGTTCCCATTCTGCTGTTAAAGCAGGAGACTTCAAGTCTTCAGGAGCTAAAGAGAGGAGCTGCTTCCCTTTTGATGTGATGAAGATGTCTTTGCCTTTTTTCTCAATTAAGAAGCTATTAAACAGCTTTTCAATGATGTCGGCTCTTGTTGCCACTGTCCCTAGACCACCGGTTTCACCAAGGGTTTTCACTAAGTCCTTTTCCTGGTTCTGCATAAATGCCGCCGGGTTCTCCATGGCAGATAAAAGGGTCGCTTCATTAAAACGGGCAGGAGGCTTCGTTTCTCCTTTTGTTTCTTTCAGAAGTCGTACTTCAAGGGACTGGCCTTCTGAGAGTAGCGGCAGATGCTGATCTGCTTCGGCTGATTCCTCGTCTTCATAGGAATCATCGTACACGGCTTTCCAGCCAGCTGATTGAACGATTTTCCCTTTTGCTGTGAATGTTTCACTGCCTATCTTTGCGATAACCGTTGTTTCCTCGTACTCAAAAGGGTTCATAAGAACCGCAAGGAATCGTTTGGCAATCAGGTCATATAATTTACGCTCTTTATCACTTAATGCACCAGGATACAGCTCTTCCTCGGTTGGAATGATCGCATGGTGATCCGACACTTTCGCATCGTTGACGAAGCCTTTGTGCGCTTTAATACCTGATTGTAAAATACGGTTCACATGCTGCGCATATGGTCTGACGTTCATTCCTTTTAACCGATCCTTTAATGTGGGAACGATATCCGCTGAAATAAAACGGGAATCTGTACGCGGGTAAGTGACGAGCTTATGCTGCTCATACAGCCGCTGAAGAGTAGACAGTGTTTCTTTTGCCGAAAAGCCATAGCGTTTGTGGGCATCACGCTGCAATTCTGTCAGGTCATATAACCCTGGAGCAAAGGCCTTTTTGGCTGCTTTTTTCAACGCGTCAATCACTGCCGGTTTTCCTTTGCAGCCTGCCAAGCGCTCCTTGATCAGATCCTCCTGGAATGTGCGGTTTTGCTTTGTTTTGGCATCCTGCCATGTCAACGTGAGTCCGTCTACTTGTGCAGTCAGCCCAAAGAACGGCTTCGGCTGAAATTGCTGAATGTCTTCCTCTCTCTTTGCGATCATCGCAACGGTTGGCGTTTGCACCCGTCCACAGGAGAGCTGTGCATTGAACTTGGTCGTCAGCGCTCTTGTCGCGTTGATCCCTACAATCCAATCTGCCTCTGCACGTGCGACCGCTGAGCGATACAGGTTATCATATTCTCTGCCGTCTTTTAATCGTTTGAATCCTTCTTGAATCGCTTTGTCCGTGACAGATGAGATCCATAGTCGTTTTAACGGCTTTTTCACATGCGCTTTTTCAAGAATCCATCTTGCGACAAGCTCCCCCTCGCGTCCAGCATCTGTTGCGATGACAATGTCTTTTACATCTTTTCTCGCAAGCTGCGCCTTTACCGCTTGGAACTGTTTGCCTGTCTTTTTCATCACCACAAGCTTGAGCGGCTCTGGAATGATCGGTAAATCCTCTAAACGCCAGGATTGAAATTCTTTTCCATAGCCCTCTGGATCAGCCAGTGTCACCAAATGGCCAAGCGCCCACGTCACAATGTATTGATCTCCTTCTAAATAGCCATTTCCTTTTTTATGACACTTCAGCACACGCGCAAGGTCACGCCCTACTGAAGGTTTCTCTGCTAATACAACTGTTTTTGACACTAGATTTCACATCTCTTTCTTCTATCCATCCTTTTATTATAGCAGACGTGGAGACGCGGTTCTAATGACGAGTTATTTCTTCAATCGTTTGATGATTTCGTTTGTGACCTCTTTTGTTTGATAGGCTCCGCCGATATCTGCGGTTAAAAAGCCGTCTGCTGTGACCGATTCGATGGTTTCGAGGAGGTGTGCGCCCAGCTCTTCCTCTCCGAAATGATCAAGCATAAGTTTAGCGGTCCAAATTTGACCGATTGGGTTGGCGATCCCTTTTCCCGCAATGTCTGGAGCTGATCCGTGTACCGGCTCAAACATGGATGGATATTTGCCATTCACATTGATGTTGGCAGCTGGCGCCACGCCAATACTTCCCATAATGGCTGCACCAAGATCAGTCAAAATATCGCCAAATAAATTACTGGCCACAATGACATCGAATTTTTCAGGTCTTGTCACAAAGAAGGCTGAGAGCGCATCAATATGCTGCGAGTCTGCTGCCACCTCTGGGTATTCCTTTGATACGGCTTGAAACACTTCATCCCAAAATGGCATTGTATGGACGATGCCATTGGATTTTGTTGCGCTTGTTACATGCTTTCGTCTCTTTTCTGCTAGTTGAAAAGCAAAGCGCATGGCACGCTCTGTCCCTTTTCTAGAGAAAACAGCATTTTGAATGGCGAGCTGATCTTCCCCTTGATAGATGCGGCCCCCAATTTCACTGTATTCACCTTCACCATTTTCTCTCACAACAAGAAGATCGAAATCCTTTGGCTGGGCAAGTGGTGAGCGAATGCCGCTCAGCTGTTTTGCAGGTCTGACGTTAATCACCTGCTCAAATTCTCGTCTAATTTTAATGAGCAATCCCCAAAGTGAGACATGATCAGGCACTAAGTTGGCATCTCCGACAGCCCCTAAAAAAATGCTGTCAAAGGCCTTCAGTTGATCCAATCCATCCTTCGGCATCATTTCGCCATGCTCTAAATAATATTCACAGCTCCAAGGAAAATCCTGAAAGGAAAAAGACAGGCTGCCATGCACTTCTGATATCGCTTTCAATACTCGTACTGCTTCAGGTACTACTTCTTTCCCGATCCCATCACCTGGTATCACTGCAATTGAAAAATGCTTCATTGATTTTTCCCCCTTATGATTGGTCGACCGTCGACTAGTTAAGTTGAGTTTACTAGAGAGTACATGTTCTTTCAATGGACAAAAAGCGCTTTTTTGATTAAAGCGCCTTTTTATCCTGCAAAAGCATCGGGGCTTTCTGTTTCTTTTTCCCTTTGTCTTTTTTATCTGAAAGAAGCAAGCCTCCTAACGTCAGTGCAGTTCCAAGCACTGACAAGAGGGTCAATCTCTCTTTTAGAACGATCATTGAAATGACCATCGTGATAATGGGAACCCCATAAATGTACACACTTGATTTCACCACACCCAGCGTTTTCACCGAAAAGCTCCATGTCAGGAAACAAACCGCGGAGGCGAAAAGACCTAAAAATAGCAAGTGAAAGGCAAGCGATGGATTCGTCAATCGCTCCCAGTCTAAACGAATCTTAAAATGCCATAGCAGCGGGATCATCCATAGCAATCCGTAAAAAAAGACACGCCTTGTCACCTGAATGATATGGTAGCCATATTGGTTGATCATCTTCGATAAAATAGAATAGAAGGCCCAGACAATCGTAGCAGTTAATGCTAGAACATCACCGAGTGGATTCAATTGGAACGTCGTCATCCCGTTAAAGCTAATCAGAACAATCCCCATCATAGCGATGAAAAAGCCAATGAAAAATTGGATATGCAACGGCTCATCTTTTAACAAAAAATAAGCCAATAAAAAAGAGAAGAATGGCACAACCGAGCTGATGACACCCGCATTTGAAGCAAACGTATAAGTAAGTGCAACATTTTCTAAAAAATAGTACAAGACCACCCCGCACAGCCCTGCAAGCGCAAACATCCCTTCATGCTTTTTATGGCGTACCTTCATGGTCACCGGATAGATAATCATAAGGGCAAGATACCCAATGAAAAAACGAAGAAATAAAATCTCTGTCGGAGAAAAAGCCGTTAATAATATTTTGGTTGATATAAAGGTAGATCCCCATAAAAAAATGGTAAACATGGCCGCTAGATGACCAAGCAGCTGTTTATTTTTCATCAGCTGTTACCTGCTTTGCAAAGATTTGCTGATATTGTCCTGGCGTGAGCCCAATAAATTCTGAAAAGAAATGACTCAAATGACTTTGGTCAGAAAATCCAGCGGAGACAGCCGCATCTACAGGCTTCAATCCTTGGGCGAGAAGTTCCTTCGCATAGTTCACTCTGACTGTCTGTAAATAACGATAAGGCGTGGTCCCTCTGAACTTTGTAAAAGCTCGAAGCAGTGAGTATTTGTTCATTGACACAAGCTCACCTAATTCGTCTAACGATATATTTTCCGTGAGGTGCGCCTCGATATATTCCTGTACGTCTTGGACTTTCTGTTCATTAGTATGCGATGCTGACGCTTTTTTCTCTGGCTTATCAGCATAGGCTCCGATCAGCTGCTTCATGAAAAAATAGAAGGTTTCCTGTTTATTCAAAGCAGGAGCTTCTTCTGTGATCATTTGATGAAGCTCATATAACGGCTTTGTCAGGTCACTTTGTGAAAACACAGGGGCTTTAAAATGCGGCTTGTGCTGAAACATCTTCTCCATCACGTCTGCTTCAATATTTAAGCAGCGATAATCTAACGTCTTGTGATCAATTTGTTCACATGCGTGATTATCATATGGATTGAAAAGAAGAATATCTCCCTTTTCAATGATGTATTCTTGATTTTGGCAGATTAAACGTCTTTGACCGCTTTCAATAAATCCAATCACATAGTATGTATGAAAATGATTTGGGAATTTTTGCATGATGCCATGAAAGCGATACGCTTCTATTTGCAAGTCTTGGTCAAAGTGCACAGTTCGTTCTTCTTGTGTTTTCATTTCGTTCCCCTCTTTTCACTGAACTGATCATTAGTGTAGCACACCGTTTTTCTCTTCGATTGTACGATATTGACTTTTTGATGCGGGCTTGCTTAGGGGCAGGAACTTGGATAACATGAGACAAAAGATCATGAGTAAAGAGGGAATGATGGGATGAATTCATTCGAGATTGAAAAATCAACACCGTATCACATGCAATTTTATGAACAGCTGAAGCAAATGATATTTGACGGGCAATTCCAGCCAGGTGAGCGCATCAATGAAACACAGCTTGCCAAGCAATTTGGAGTAAGCCGATCGCCGGTCAGAGAGGCGATGAGGCTTTTAGAAAAGGACGAGCTATTAATCGCTCATCATAAATCAGGCTACTCCGTCTATACGTTAACGGAAAGAGATGTTGAAGAACTTTATCAAATTCGGATGGCCTTAGAAACACTTGCTGTTCAGCTTGCTTGCAAGGAAGCCACACAAAAAGAGATTGATGGAATTGAGCAGGTTCTCACGCAGGCAGACGAAGCGATAAAGCAGCAGCGGCCATCTAAAGACATCGTCCAGTTACACGAAGCCTTTCACCAAAAAATCATTCTATCCAGTCACAATGACCGCTTATGTAAACAATTGAATCACGTGAATGCACTCATTCATTTTTGCCGCATCTTCCATTTTAGCGGCGGGACGCGTGCTGAGACAATTCAAAGGGAGCATGCAGCCATTTTCGATGAGATCAAAGAGCGCCGTTCCACGGAAGCCGTTCAAACGATGACAGACCACTTATTACATGATGTGGCGCACTTAAAGCAAGTACTCTCTGAAACAACCAAAGGTTAACCGCTTCTTCATTTTTCCCATTTTTTAAGCATTACTTGAACATATTTTGAATTTTTCGTAGATTTTAGCATGTTCAGACATCTTTCGTTTATATTAGAAGATGAGAAACTAGCTTTTATACAGGAGGATTTGTATATGCATACAAGTATTAGCCGTCTGAGACAGGCGGGTTTTATTGAGGGTATGTCTCTTTTAACCCTTCTTTTAATTGCCATGCCTCTAAAATATTTTGCGGATATTCCGATGGCAGTCACCATTGTGGGCTCTCTTCATGGCGGATTGTTTGTGATCTATATGCTCGTTTTGGCATATGTGACATTTAAAGTTCGCTGGCATTTAAAATGGTCCATCGCCGGTTTTTTTGCGGCATTCATCCCTTTTGGCAACTTCGCCTATGATAAGGTGCTTCGCCAATTTGATACAAAGTCTTAATCGAAAAAGCGCTCCTGTAAAGGAACGCTTTTTTAAATCGATGCATATTTCACAATGGTTGCTTGACGCGTCATTTCGTGATACGCCACCCATAGTTCATCACCGGGCAAAACGCTAGTGATTGGATCGATTGGCTGTTTCACTTCATACAGCATGCCATTTCTCTCCACCTGAATAATCGCTAACGGGAGATGGCCGATCACCCCAGCAAAGGCAACATTGGTCACTTTTGCACTTCCTTGTTTCTCTTGTAACAGGGACATTTCTCTATCCAGATCTTCTTTCTTTGGTTGAATCGTGATTTGAGTTCCTGCTGCGATCTGCATATGATCACGGATGAATTGATTGACCGTTTTTGCGATGGACTGCTCTCCGTTTGAAACAGTCACATCCAGCAGTACAGGTTTTTGTTCATGAATGGCAATTGGAATCAATGGTATTCTTTTCAATTGATCGCTTCCTTTCATGAGGTTCCTTTACCTTATACGTGAGTGCAGCGAGAATGTTTCAAGCGCCAGAGGAATACCATTCAGCTACCACAAAATCCATATTTTACAGATTTGGTTTTTTGCGATAAAATCCAATCAGATTCAAAAAAGGAGTTATTCCATTGGATAAGCTATCATCTATCATTCTAGTAGCATGGCTGCGTGTTCCCCGTTGGTTCAAGCAATGGCTGCTCGTATCCATTTCCAATTTCTTTTTTTATATGTGCTTTGTAAAGGGGCTGACTCGCTGGCACACCTTGCCGCCCGTCACCTTGCTCTCATGTTCCATTGGTTCCTTCTTCATTTGAATGCTGTGGCTAAAAGGTCAAAAAAATAAGTGAAAAGAGGAAAATGATGAAAGAACCCATTCTTTATTTTGCTGTCTCTTTTGTTCTACAATTGATTTGGTTTGGTATTGTGCACCCAGATAAAGGCGTGACACTACTGGACATGCTCATCTTTTCTATTTTGTTTGCGGTGATGTTCTTTTTTATTGAGCGGATTTGGCGGAATCAGAAGAAAGGAAGAAGTGAGTGATGATGAAGCATGTCTTATTGACTGCTATCACCTGTTTGTTGGCTGTTCTATTTTTGATGGCGAATCCTTTTGGTGGGGACGCTATGCGTATTTTTTCTACCTTCATCTTTCCTTTCCTCGGGATCATCGGTCTCGGGATCCTATTGTTTGACCCACTTAAAAAGGCTACCAAATAGATGGCAGCCTGCTTCTTACTCTTTTCATGCAAATAAATAATCAATTTGTGCTCTCCGTCACGGAGTTTATGAATCAAGATTCGATCATATCAGTGTGTCATATGTGTTCCGAGTGAACCTACGTTTGAAAGTAAACGCCATGGAAGTTCTGGATAACAAGACAACGAAAGCCCTACCTCTCATTCGTCCTTACGGCTCCGAAGCCGCGCCAGTGTGAATTGTAAATCAAAACGTCTTTTTTCCATTCTTCCGCTTTTTATAGGGGGGCGGTGCAGAAGGAAAAGAATAAGTTTGTTCGCTTTGACAGCGTCTCGTTCTTATCAAGTAGAAGCTCTATTGCTTCTCATTATGTCATAGAAAAAAGAAAGTTTACTTTCTTTATTTATTTGCTTATTTCAACACTTAATATAAAACTATATCACGTTCCCCTAAAATACGCAAGTGTTACAGCGATAATTCTGCTGGTGTACCGCTTCCTTCATTCATATAACGGATGGAGGTTGGTTCAATCTTCAGAATCACTAGGTTTGGATCGCCTTTGCCTTTAAACCATTTCTCCATCTCATTTGACCAAAGGCGGTCGACCAGCTCTGGATCATCTGTTAATGTAGCGGTGCCTGCAATTTCTACATAGGTATCACCGAATCCTTCGCCTGTATATCCAATGAGAATATGAACATTCGGGTTTTTTTCAATTTCGTCTGCTTTATGTGTTTCTTTGCTCGTTGGTGTATATAGCGTCAGCCCTTCATGGAAAAAAGTCATGTAGCGGGTATGCGGCTGATTCTGTTCAACAGTCGCTAGTGTTCCGACCTTTTGCTCATCTAATAGGTTTAGAACCTTTTGCTTTAACTCTTCTTGTGACATATATCTTCACTCCTTCAAAATTTCATCCGTACTCATAGGTTTCCACGACAATCCATTCATTAAACAAAGAAATGTGTTTTTCATAAAAAGAGAGCTTCTAGCTGATGCTATAGAAAACAGGTTCAATGAAGGGAGAAGTTGAACATGCATCATGAAACGATGTTTCATTTGGTTTCACTTGTCATTGCAGCAGCTGTTGTGGGCATTATCGTATGGTCTGTCACATCTGTGCAGAAAAATCGCAAGAAATACTAAACACACCGCCCAATCAAAGCTGGGCGGTGGCGCTGTTGATCATGTATTCATAAAGGAACCGCCATTGACGTGAAGTGTCTGGCCCGTCATATAAGACGATTCGTCAGAGGCAAGCAGCACGAAGCAGCCGACATGTTCAACAGGCTGTCCTGGTCTTCCCATTGGGGTTTCTGCCCCGAAGCTTTCCACACTGTCTTCGTCAAATGTAGATGGAATGAGCGGCGTCCAAATTGGACCAGGCGCTACACCGTTCACCCGAATCCCATCTTTCACAAGCGACTGTGCCATAGAACGAGTAAAGCCGTTGATGGCCCCTTTCGTCGCTGTATAATCGATGAGCACTGCGTTACCTCGATATGGATTAATGGATGTTGTATTAATAATTGAACTTCCCGGTTTTAAGTAATCAAGTGCCTTCTTCGTAAAATAAAAATAGGAATAGAAGTTGGTTCTAAAGGTTTGGTGAAGCTGTTGACTAGAGATATCTTGAATACGTTCTTTCGGATGCTGTTCAGCCGCATTATTCACTAATATATCTAATTGACCAAAACCTTCAACCGTTTTTTCTACCGCTTCCTCGCAAAAGGCTTCGTCTCCGACATCTCCTGCAATCGTTAAGCATTTGACGCCTTCCTGCTCTACACGCTTTTTCGTATCCTCTGCATCCTCATGTTCATTTAAGTACACAATGGCGACATGTGCTCCTTCTTTGGCATATGCAACAGAAACGGCACGTCCAATTCCACTATCGCCACCTGTAATCAGCGCAACTTTCCCTTTTAGCTTGCCAGACCCTTGATACGATTCATCCTCAAAGATCGGCGCAGGATTCATTTCTCTTTCACTGCCTGGCTGCTGACCCTGTGTTTGACGCGGAATGCCATTTGTTAAGTATTCACGTAAATCCATGTGTAAGCTCCTCCTTGATTTGTTGATGTATCCTTTCATTACCACTGCATTTTTCCACTCAAACATCCCTATGCTGTACGAATGCGTTTTGAAAAACAGGTGGTCATGTTTCAACATAGGAAAAATCGGTTACATGATCATCAAAAAGGAGCGTTCTCATATGCTGTCAACCCTTTCGAAAACCTTTAGCAGACCAAAAGGCTGGCTTGGAAGGATCGCAGGCTTCATTATGGCAAATGAAAATAGAGCATTGAATCAGTGGGCGATCCGCCATTTAGAGCTTGATGATGGTGAACATATTTTAGAGATAGGCTATGGCCCCGGCTATAGCATGAAACATATGCTTAAGCATTACGAAGATCTTCATCTTCACATTGATGGGCTGGATGCTTCCTCGACCATGCAGGAGCAAGCACAGTCCCGCGTCAGCAAACGTTCAAAAGGCGAACAGGTCCGGCTGTATGTTGGGAAAATTGAGAAAACACGTCTGCCGGGAGAGCAGTATGACAAAGTGCTTTCTGTTAACAATTACACGATTTGGGATGACCCAAAGACCGGCTTACTCAATCTTTATCACACCTTAAAGCCGGGCGGAAAAATCGTCATTGTGATGCAGCCAAGAGAAAAAGGGGCTGACGCCAATCGAACAAAAGAGATGGGTGAAAACATACTGAATGACTTACAGTTTGCGGGGTTTGACCATTTTTCTGTTCAGTACGAGGAAATTCGTCCAACCCTCGTTGTCTGTGTCACAGCAAAAAAGCCGAGAAGCGAATAAACTCTCGGCCCAGATTGTTGACAAAGGGCTAAAATGAACTTTATTTTAGCCCTTTGTCTTCTTTTCAGCGTGATAGAAAACCTTTGCAGTCTAGGAAGGACGAGTACCGGAGCGGAGTGAATGTGACATTCATGAGCACCGGCACGCAGGACTGACAACGAATGCGAGGGTTTGTCTACACGCTGAGCCGAGAAGCGAATAAACTCTCGGCCTTTTTCTTACCACTTTGCCTCTTTTACAAATTGATAGAAAAGCTGATGTAATTTTTGTTCAATCTCTTCCTTTGACCCATGTCCATACAGCGCCATGCTCTCTTCACTTTCAATGATGGATGAACTGATCAGACTAAACATTTCAGAGCCTTCCTTGCCAAGCTCTAGCGGCGCCAGCATCATAAGCATGCGTGACATCATCTGCTGACCGCCATCCATGCTTTTGACCTCGTATGCCTCATCAAGATCATAGATATGAAAGATTGGCTCTTTGATGAATTCATGCTTTAAGTGAAAAAGAGCAAACGTAGTACCTGGAATGCCTAAACCGCCTTGCTGTTCACGTTCAAGTAAGCTAGTTGTGACATTGTCCGCATGTTTTACATATCCTTCTCTTTCAATCTGACGAAGCAGCTGTCTGATTGTTGCCTCATGATGCGGCAGCGTCTTCTTATTTTCGATTGTAAAATGAGACAAAATGCCGCGAATCACAGACATATAGTTCGTCACCTGCTCTGTAACCGCCATCATATCAATGGTTTCTTGCACAGGTTCTGTTACAGATTCTTTCGTTCTTTTTTTCTCTATCATATAAGGAATCTTTCGTTTAATATGAGCCTTCACACGCAAGGCGTCATCCTCGTTTAAAAGCGGACTGACCATGATGTAATCGATATGATCATAGGGAATAGGAACCGTCGATACAATCATGTCATAGCTCGCGGCATCAATTTCCTTTAGCTCCATCAAGGAAGATAAATCGAATTTAGCGATCTCTGGCAGCTCTTTTTTCAACCGTGATGCGAGCATTTTAGAGGAACCGATTCCGCTTGAGCAAACGACCAATGCATGAATCTTTGTTTCTTCTTTTTTGATTTCAAGCACTGAGCCAAAGTGCAGCACAATAAAGGCAATTTCATCCTCTGGAAATTCAATCTCCGGAAAGAAACGCTCGACTCCTTCTTCAATCGCCATGAAAAGCAAAAAGTAGTCTTTTTTAATTTGCTGTGTGAGCGGGTTATAAATTCTCATCTTTTCCTTTAAACGGTTCATCGCAGGTTCGAGATGAGACACGAGTCCCTCGTACAATGAATCATTTTCATTTAAATGATAGCCCGTTTTATTTGAAATAAAATCAATGAGCTTCTTCGTTCTAATCGCGATATCCAGCTCGATTTCATCAATACGGTATTCTGTCTGAAAGCTACGATTTGCACTGCGCAGATGGATGGTCATATATCCAACTTCTGCTTCAGGGATCTCGACATTAAACATTCGTTCAAGTGCTCTTGCGATTCGCTGTGATGATTGAAACTCTTTCGTCCGCTTTAGTTCAAGCAGCTCTTCTTCTTCCATGCGAATGGTTTCGCCAATCTGAATGCGTTCGATGGCATACGTTAAGTGAACGACAAGTGCAATATATGCACTATCAGACAATGAGAGCGACAGTCGATTTTTCAAATGAAAGAGCAGTCTTTCTACCTTGAGCAGCTGTCCTCTGCTGACAACGCCAAACACCTTTTCCGTCGCCTTCGTTCGATGTTTGATATTCATTTCAATCGTTTCCAAAAATAATTGAATGTCGAGTCGATCAACAATGAGATTGCCAACAATTTTTCGTTTTGCTTCCTCAGGCCCTTTTAATTCAATGCCGTACCCGCGCTTTCGAATAAGCTGCAAGCCGTAAGGAGCGATCCAGTCCGTCAGCTCATCTAAATCGTAGCTGATGGTCGCATTTGTTACCTGCAGGTCGGCTGCGAGTGTATATAATTTAACCGGTTCCTTCGCTTCAAGCAGCGCACACAGAATTAAGAGCTTCCGTTCATCAGAACTATATTCGATTTGATCCTCATTTGAAATATGAGCAAGAAGCCGCTGTTTATCCTCCTGTTCGCCAACCGCCTTCAAGCCTTTCCCCGGCTGTTTGTCTAGCGAAAGGTGGTAATTCTTTAAAATAGGTTTAATAGATTTGATTTCTCTATGGATGGTTCTTGTACTCACCTGGACAGAATCGGCTATCTCACGAATGGTGACATAACGATTTTGCTGAATCATATATTTGATCACTTTCTGTTCTCGTGCCGTTATGTACATGAAATGCCTCCTTCTGCTTACATAGGTCTATTGTCACACTTTAATATAAAACGCTTTCAACAAGCGATGCAATCTTTAGTTCATCTGACTTTGGCACATTGACTGTGACAAAAATGAAAGACCATGTCCCGGTCATACGTTTTTCCAAAATGATGGTCCATACTCCTTTTGATGAAATTGAACCTTTTGTTCACGGAAGGGCAGTGTGCCCCCAGCTCTTAATGAATAAGTTCGGTTGTATACTGGAGAGCCAAAGCAATAATCCATCGTCCCTTCCTCCGGCCGGAACATGACAGTTCGCATTGTCCCAAACAGCTCCTCATAATTGTGCACAGTCAGACCATCTGGATATTCTGTCTGAAATAGCTTGACGAGAGAATCGCTTGATCGTTGTTCTTCTAAAGCCTCCATTAACATTTCGTACCTGACGACAGAATGGTGTTTGGTCATCCCTTTTACCGTTTGATCAGCAAGCGGATGATTCGTTGCTGCAATATAACCACGCTCCGGTCTTCTAACAGCTTTTTGTCCGTCCATCATTTCAATTGCAGCCGCCTCTCCTTTTCGATCGGCAAGCATGAGGTGCACATTTGAGGCAACAGGCATTTCCTGTATAGAACGAATGGCTTCCTCAACTGTTTCACAGTATTCCAAAACAGATCGAATCACATGATATACTTGCAAACCAGCAACGGCTGGAGGCTTTAAGCCGGGTTCATTGCCAATTGGCGGCCCGCATGCAGAGAATGTCACAGAAAGCCCATGCTCATTCATCCCGTCAGACCTGCCAAACAACAGCAGTGACGAGCCTGTATGAACGGCCAAGCCTTCTACATGTGTAGACACAAGGCGCATATCATCAAATATCGGGGAAAAGTCATAGTTACGCAGCAACACCGTTTGTTGATCTGTCGTCTTTTTTCCCTGCATCACGCAATGGGAGCAGCCTGGCTGAAGATGCGATGAATAGTAAAAGGTCAAATAAGTTTCATCCAATTTCAGTTCATCACAAAACCCCGCGATCTCTTCATCTAACTGAGGAAGATAGGGACGAAGCAGCTGCTTTGTTTCCTTCACAGCCTCTTTTGCCACCGGTTCTGATCGAATATATTGTGTCTTTAGCAAAGGATTCTCTTTAAGCCAGACAGCCTGCTGCTTTCCCACCTCATAAGCTGTTCCTTTCATTTCATGAAAATACGCGTTGATCTCCTTCATGTATACACCTCTTTTGTCTTCGTTTCTTTTATCATATCGAAACAGCCCTTCATTTAAAAGAATGAAAAAAACTGCAATCCCACCGGATTACAGCTGTTTAGAGGATTGTTGAAACAATGCTTCTGCCATTGCTTCATATCCTTTATGGTTCGGATGGAATTGATCAATCGATAAGTAAGCTCTTTCATGTCCTTCAAATGCGTGGTAAACATCCACAACTTCTACATGCGGACTAGCTGCCAGCAATCGAAGATGATGGTTGTATTGCTGCAGCCATCGCTCGGCTATCGGTATTTGTGGAAAGGGATTATATAAATTCAATAAATACACGCAGTATGGCTGATGCTGCCCTTTTTTGATCTGAGCGATTTCTTGAATCATCTTGCTAAAATTCGCCTGACAATGCATGGACGCTTGCAGCAGTTTCTTTTCATCTCCACCTTCTTCATACTGCTGAACAGCTTGAACAAGATCATTCCCGCAGCCTGTAATGGTGATGATGTCCGCTTTTGCAATAGCACGTCTCACATCAGACCGCTTGAAGAGCTGTAAGATTTCCTCCGTCGTTAACCCTGATTTCGCAAAAACGGACAGCTCGACCGGCGTATGCAGCTTTTTTTCAAGCATCGCCCTAAACCGCTCGGCAAAGCCTCCGCCAAATAAACGTGCCCCCACCCCAACCGTTAAGGAATCTCCAATCGCAACATAGGATCGTCCCACTCTTATCCCTCACTCTCTCCTGCCTTCTCTTATATATACGACAAATGAGAATAGATGCTTGTAGCAGATGGCTTAGGGGCATTCATCTTTTTTTCAAATCCACAGGATGAGACGCATTTACAAACTCTTTACTTGCGATCTCGATCAATTTTTTGTTCAATAGGAGTAGGCTTTTTATGCTTAAATCCTTGTTTCAACGTGTTCCAGAAAAATTTACAAACTTTTTATCTTGATTTCGAGACTTTATACCTTGACTTCAAACTACATTGTGATTACAATGAAAATATCAGTTTTCATGTAACTGTGCTTGTTACATCTTTTTCATAGCATTCCAATATGATTAAAGATGCCACATATTCAGTGTATCTTTGGGATACGCTAAAAAAATCACTGAAACAGAAAGGATTGAATGAATTATGGCAAAAGTTTTATACATCACTGCACATCCACATGATGAAACAGTTTCTTACAGTATGGCTACTGCTAAAGCATTTATCGAATCTTATAAGGAAGCAAACCCAAGTGACGAGATTGTACATATTGATTTGTACAAAGAAAACATTCCTCACATTGACGCAGATGTATTCGCTGGCTGGGGCAAGCTACAATCTGGTGCTGGCTTCGATACACTTTCAGCTGAAGAGCAAGCAAAAGTTGCTCGCCTAAACGAATTAAGCGATCAATTCGTTTCTGCTGACAAATATGTATTTGTTTCACCACTTTGGAACTTCTCATTCCCACCAGTTCTTAAAGCATACATCGACTCTGTTGCTGTAGCTGGTAAAACATTTAAATATACAGAGCAAGGTCCTGTTGGTTTATTAACAGACAAAAAAGCGCTACACATCCAAGCACGTGGCGGATACTACTCTGAAGGTCCTGCTGCTGAGCTTGAAGCAGGCCATCGTTACCTTGGAACAATTGCAAGCTTCTTCGGAATTCCTTCTTTCGAAGGTCTTATTGTTGAAGGTCACAATGCTGAGCCTGCGAAAGCAGAACAAATTAAAGCAGATGCCATTGAACGTGCAAAAGCTTTAGGAAAAACTTTCTAATCAATCATACAGAAAAGCCAATGATCTTGACGGTCATTGGCTTTTTATTTGTTTAGATGAAAAACCTAGTTCTCTCGAAATACCGCTGGCGGCTTTTTTGACCTGCTCAATTAAGTAAGGCAGGCGTTCCTTTTGATATCCTGCTTCAAACCCTGCAATGCTAATGCCTGCGGCCACTTCTCCGAGATGATTGAAAATAGGCGCTCCAATAGCAGCTGTATAGTTTTCAAGCTCTGAATAGCTTAACGTATAGCCCCGTTTATTTGATTCTTCGAGTATGTTCCGCAGGACTTCTTTATCTATAATGGTTCCAATTCCAATTTTCCCTAGCTCGACCGAGTCAATATAGGCCAGTCTCTCTTTCTCTGCCAAAAAGGACAGAATACTTCTCGCACAGGCTCCAGCATATAGTGGAGATCGCCTGCCGACGGCGGTGTAGAGCCGTACAGGCTGCGTACCTTCGATTTTTTCTACGTAAATGGCTTCGTCTCCTTCACGAATAATGAGCTGTACGGCTTCTCCCACTTCATCTCGCAAGCTTTCCATAAAGGGCTTCGCAATCCTCCGAATATCAAGGCGGTCGGCTACAAGCTGACCATATTCAAGGAACATCAATCCTAACCGGTAAACACCTGAATCATGCTTTTCTAATAACCCCATATCCGCTAATGAGCTCGCCATTCGGTGTACAGATGTTTTTGGCATTTGGGCTAGCTCAATCATCTCATTTAACGTTAATTGTTCGTGTGTGATAAAAAGCCGCAAAATTTCCATTGATTTCACAACGGTTTTATTTGTGTTTTGCATGTTCCTCACCTTTTCTAAAACGAAAATGCTTCCAGCTTTACTCTTGCGGTCAGTTCCCTTATTTCCGCTTCTTGCTTGAATAGTGCTTGTTCTGCTTCATGATGGTCGATTTGCTCAAAATACAGGTTCGCACCAGGCATCGCCTGCGCAATGAGCGGTAGATCTACTGTTGCCACTTCTCCAATTCTTGGGTATCCGCCTGTTGTTTGGCGATCTGCCAGCAGTATAATTGGCTGGCCGTCAGGAGGGATTTGAACAGAGCCAAAGGCAACAGCTTCTGAAATCAATTCAAGCTTTTGCTTTAAGTGAATGGGTTTCCCTTTCAATCTGCATCCCATGCGATCTGATTGAGGCGTGACCTGGTAGGGCTGTTCAAAAAAGGCTGTTTGAGATTCTTCCTGAAAATAAGAGAGATGTCGGCCTGCCAACACCCGAATCACTGGTGATTTCCGCAGCGGCAAGAAATGAGCATGGCTGACTGTCCAATCAGGGGCGCTATATCTCGCTTGTTTCTCTTTGCTTTTTAGCATGTGAAACAGGCTAGCTGCTACTGATGAGGGCTCTCCAATGGTCAGGACGTCTCCTTTTTCTAGCGTACGCCCTTTCAGTCCGCCTATCCCCGCTCTCACATAGGTACTTTTGCTCTGCATGACTGGCTCGACGTCGAATCCACCTGCCACAGCAAGATAGGAACGGCAGCCTCTCTTACAAGGCCCAAAGATGATGGTGCTTCCTGCTCGAATAAAAAGCGGCTTCCATAAAGGTGCTGGCTCTCCATCAATATCGATCTCCACATCAGCGCCAGTGACTGCAATCAGCTGATCCTTCTGACACGTCAACACAGGACCTGGCCCCATCAAAGTCATTTCCAGCACGGCTTCATTTTCTTGGTTTCCGGTGAGGATGTTGGCGATTCTGAGTGAGAGCGGATCCATGCCGCCGCTCGTTAAGACGCCATACTTCTGATAGCCTTTGCGCCCCTTATCCTGAATGGTTGTGAACATCCCCGGCTTGATGACATGAATACTCAACGTTCTGCCTCCTTCATGCTGAAAAATTCCTTTTCAGACATTTGGACAAATCTGACCTCATCCCCTGCCTTCAGTAGACTTGGTATCTCATCATCCGGCCGAAACAATGACAGCGGGGTCTGTCCAATAAGCTGCCAGCCTCCTGGGGTGGAAATCGGATAAACGCCTGTCTGCTTCCCCGCAATGCCCACAGACCCTTTCGGAATAGACATTCTCGGTGTTTCCCTGCGCGGAGCTGCGATCTTTTCAGAAAGCCCGCCTAAAAACGGAAACCCCGGGGCAAATCCAACCATATAGACAAGATACGTCCCTGCTGTGTGAATACGCACGACTTCTTCAGGCGTCAACCCATTGATGCGGGCGACTTCTTCTAAATCAGGACCAAGCGCTCCTCCGTAACAAACAGGAATATCGACGATGCGGCTCTTTGCGTGAACCCCCTCCTGCCATTTGTCTTCAAGAAGTTTTTGGATATAGGCTTTGACCCATTCATATGGAGACTTGCCATGTGGATCAAGATGAGCAGATTGATGAACGGTATACGGCTCGTAAAAAACCGTCACGTTTGTAAAGGCCTGAACGGCTTCAACATATCCGTCAAATGGATGCTGTTCAATACATGCAAACAGCTGCTCAACACGCTCATGAATCTCTTCACGTATGTCGGCGCCAGCTTGAATGACGATCGCTGCATCTCCTAGCGGGTGGAAGGTGATAGAATCTTTTATCGTTGAAAACGCCACTTGAGGACACCTCTCTTTCTACAGCACTCCGAGCTGTTGATCTCTTCGGTCTGTGATGAACATATGACCGGGTGCATGAGTGATCGCAATGTCTGGTTTTGTGTGCATGACAATGGCTTGCGGCGTCACACCGCATGCCCAAAACACCGGGACTTCTCCTTCTTTCATAACAGACGGTTCTCCAAAGTCTGGTTTATCCACATCTGCGATTCCAATCACAGCAGGGTCACCTATATGGATGGGACCACCATGTACTGAAGGAAATCTAGACGTCACTTGAACACTTCTTGTGACTTGATGCGCCGGAATAGGTCTCATACTGACAACCATCGGGCCATGGAACACTCCTGCCTGTTCACAGGAAAGATTCGTTTCATACATCGGCACGTTATGACCGTCTTCAATATGACGTACAGGGATATCATTCAGCATGAGCGCGTGCTCAAACGTAAAACTGCATCCGATGAGAAAGGCAACCATATCATCCTCCCAATAAGAGGAGATATCTGTCACCTCTTGCTGAAGAATCCCTTTTCGGTAAATACGGTACTTTGGAAAATCCGTTCGAATATCCGCTTGAGGCGCTGACCGCCTTGGCACTGGATCACCTGGCTCCAGCACATCAAGCAAGGGGCATGCAGCCGGATTCCGCTGACAAAATAAAAGAAAATCAAAGGCAAGTTCTTTTTTGACAATCATTAAATTGGCTTGAGCAAACCCCTCTGCAAAGCCTGCTGTTGGTCCTGTGATCTCCTTTTTGCGAATCAACTCCCTAAGCTGTGAAGGCTCACAAGTTTGATATGCATTCATCCGAATCAGCTCCATAATTTCGGGATTTCATTCATGATTGTATACCCGCTCATAATAGCCATGATGACGACAACAAACGCACCTGACACTGTCAAAAAGAATGGATGACGATAATCACCAACAATCTCTTTTTTATAAGCCGCAATAAGCAATGTTCCAAGTGCCAGCGGCAAAATCATTGCATTAATCGCCCCAACCAAAATCAATATGTTCACAGGTCTTCCGATCGTAATAAAACATATGGTCGAGAGGGCAATAAATCCGATGATAATGCCGCGTTGATTTTGCTCAATTTTTGGCGAGAAGGTTTTAAAAAAGGAGACAGATGTGTATGCCGCTCCAATGACCGAAGTAATCGCCGCAGCCCACATTATAATCCCGAACATTTTATACCCGATATGTCCAGATGCTAGTTGAAAAACTGAAGCAGGCGGGTTCGATGGATCAATCTGTAAGCCTTTTGAGACAACTCCCAGAACCGCTAAAAATAAAGCAACACGCATCACAGATGTAATCAAGATACCGAAAATGGAGCTTTTCGTCACTTGCGGCAGTGCATCCCTCCCCTTAATACCAGCATCCAGCAGGCGGTGACCACCAGCAAAGACGATATAGCCGCCTACTGTTCCGCCCACAAGTGTCACAATCGACAAAATATCAATTTTCTCTGGGACAAATGTTCTCACAGCTGCTTCTCCAACTGGTGGAGCGGTTGAAATGGCCACATACAGCATAAGAGCAATCATGACAAAGCCGGCTATCTGTGTGAAACGATCCATCGCTTTTCCAGCCTCTTTGATCACGAAAATCAGAATAGCAATGACAGCACTGACTCCTGCTCCGATTCGCGGATCGACACCGAAAATGACCTGAAAACCGAGACCAGCACCGGCGATATTTCCGATGTTAAAGGCGAGACCACCAATGACAATCAAAAAAGCTAGCACATAACCGAGACCCGGCAGAACCATATTTGCTATATCCTGCCCTCGTTTTTCTGAGACGGCAATGATGCGCCATACATTTGTTTGTGCAAAAATATCTAACAGAATGGAGATCAAAATGACAAATCCAAAGCTAGCTGCAAGCTGCTGTGTAAACACGGTTGTTTGTGTTAAAAATCCCGGTCCGACGGCGGACGTAGCCATTAAGAAGGCTGCGCCCATCAGCATAGACCGGTTTCCCTTTGGCGCCTTCATGTTTTTGATTTTCTCTGTTTTCATGCTGTTCCCCCCTTTGATGTCGTTTTTTATTGAAAGGCCCCGATGTGAATATTGGCTTCTTTTAGCTTCGCTGTAATGGTTTTTGCAAATTGAAGCGCATGGCTGCCGTCTCCGTGAATGCAAACCGTATCTGCTTTGAGCTGAATATCTTCCCCTTGAACTGTCCGAACCTTTCCTTCTCGCACCATACGAACGACCTGCTCGACCGCCAGCTCATCCTTTTCAATGAGTGCATGTGGTTCGCGGCGGGACGTTAGTGTCCCATCAATTTGATACGTCCGATCAGAAAAGACTTCATGTGCCACTTGAAGACCTATTTTTTCACCTGCTAACGCGAGTTCACTGCCAGACAGACCAAATAACACAAGGTTCGGATCAACATCATATACAGCCTTCGCAATTGATTCAGATAATTCAGTATTTTTAGCCGCCATGTTGTAGAGAGCACCGTGTGGTTTGACATGCTGCATCTTGCCGCCTTCTGCTTTGAGAAAGGCTGATAGAGCCCCAATTTGATAAATGACGAGATCATAGGCTTCCTCTGCCGAGATGGCCATTGGACGTCTGCCAAAGCCGACTAAATCTTGCAAACCTGGATGCGCACCGATTTGAACCCCTTTATCTAGCGCCATTCTGACCGTCTTTCTCATCACCGTTGGATCTCCTGCATGAAAACCGCAAGCAATATTGGCTGAGGTGACATATTCAAGAATTTGTTCGTCTGCACCGATTGTGTATTGACCAAAGCTTTCTCCCAAATCACAGTTGATATCCACTTGATACATAGGACCCCTCCTTAATGTTCCGAAATACGGAATCACAAGTCCGAATATTCGAATTTATATTGATTATACCAACTTTGGAGAGACTGCACATGAAATTGTCAGAAAACATAACAATAGAACTAGGAGAAAGCAAAAAAGCGAGAGGGGATGTCCTCTCGCTTTTTTATTTAGATAGCACCCAATGTTGGATAGCTTTTGCTACACCGTGTTCTGTATTAGGAGCCGTAATCCAATCAGCGGCTTCTTTCACCACTTCTTGCGCATTTCCCATCGCAATTCCTAATCCGGCTTCTTGAATCATGGCCATATCATTTAGGCTGTCGCCAAGTGACATGACGTTGTCCATTGTACAGCCAATACGTTCTGCTATCTTTGCAAGTGCCGCAGCTTTGTTAATGCCTGCCGCATTGACTTCGATATTGGTTGGACTTGAATTTGTGATCTCTAGATGCTCATTTGTTTTCAATGTATTGAGCACTTCCTCACGAACGTCATCATCATGAATATCAAAGCCAAATTTTAGCCATTCATGGTCATGTATTCGATCCGGGAATTCACCTCTCCACACTTTATCCACAGTGGAAGCCCAGTAATCGGTTTCGTACCTGTTTTTTAGATCCCACATCATTTGGACGTGATCAGGATGGAGCAGATCTCGTTCGATCAGCTGAAAATTTGAATCCCAAATCTCACTTCCGTTTGCTGTCACAAGATAGGAGGAGAGTTTGAGCGGCTCCACAAGCTCTCGGCAAGTTATCAGCGTACGCCCTGTGCTAATGACGACATGGACCCCTTTCGCTTCTGCTTCTTTAATGGCTTGTTTATTTTCCTCAGGAATGACGTGCTCACTATTTAATAGTGTGCCATCCATATCAATGGCAATCAATCGGATGTCTTTCTTATCAGCTTGTGTTGACAAATTGAGTACCCCACTTTGTATCATTTTTTGAAACTATCTTTATTTTAATATAAAGACGATGATGGCACAAAGGGACGAGAATGATCCCACAGAAAAAAAGACCTTGTTACAGGTCTTTTCACATGTGTTTAGCGTTCACAAGCAATGCCGTCTTTATCGCGGTCAAGGTGTTTATTTTTTAAGTAAAGCGCTTTTGATAAATAAGGCTTGTACTTTGTTTTGCCGCCTTTGTTTTTCGTATTTTTGCTGATCGCCACTCCGCCTTTATAAACCTTGTTGAGTGCTTTGCAGTTTTTGTACTTGACTGTCTTTGCATCCGCTGTGTGAGTGTCAACTTGTGTAAAGCTTAGTAAAAGACCTAAAGACAAGACAGCCACCATGATTTTTTTCAACATGTGTAATCCCCCTATTTTTTCTCATTTTACATTTTTATCATAATTCACCATTTTTTGATTTTCAAGTCTATTTAGCTAAAAATATTGTTTTTTTTGGAATTGGATGCGCCTTATTTACTATATGATAAAATAGGTGGGAAACCTTTCCGGTTTTGACACGTATATGAAGAGAGGAGTTTTTCACATGAAAATGAAATATACCATTCTATATGTAAACGATGTTGAGGCGAGCATTCATTTCTATCAGCATGTACTTGGTTTCCCTATTAAATTGAGAGTTGAATCCTATGTTGAGTTTGATACTGGAGAAGTGACCTTATCCATTAATTCGCGCCAAGATGTAAAAGATGCACTTGGATTACCTGTCCCAGAGGCGAATAGCTCGTCTCAAACCTTTGAGATTGGCTTTGTCGTCGACGATGTGGATCAAGCGATTGCGTCAATGAAAGAAAAAGGGGTACCTATCGTCAAAGAACCCGCAAAAAAACCATGGGGTCAAACCGTCGCTTATGTGTCTGATCCTGATGGTCATTACATTGAAATATGTGATGCCATCTCTTAATGTCATTGTTGAAGGGAGTGAACCGGAATGAGAAAAAAACATGCTTTTTTCGCCGGTGTTTGCTCAATGATTGTGATTTGCAGTGCCGCTATCATTCTACAGCACTATGAGTGGATTGGGTTTGTCAGTGGTGGGATCGCTATTATTGGGATCGTTGTGTCTGGATTTTTAATGGGTGCATGGACAAACGGGGAAGAAACACGAGCAGCCTATCACTCTGAAACAAAAGAGCTCCGCATGTGGCGTCTTGATACGGCTTTTCTTTTTATGATCTTTGCACTTCCACATATGGCTGCGGCAGTCTTATATGTTTTGATGTAAACACTTGATAAAAAGGAGTTCGCGATATGGCTGTCTTTGTGTTATTGATTGTATTTGGCTTTCCCATCATCTCCGTGCTGATTGGTATTCTCGGCACGCTGCTTTTGAAGAAGGTTTGGATGCCAACTTTGATTGTGTTGTTAGCAAGTGTCATCCTGATGTTCACCTATATTGGCGGGGATGAATCCTTTCTCATTTGGGTCATGATCTACACAGTCTTTACGTTTCTCGCTGGATTGATCACAAAGCGAATCAAAGCTGTTTCATAAATACTCATGAAAAAAAGAACAGCTTGCACTGTTCTTTTTTTGATCAAATATCGGCGCACCATAGTTCAATTTCAATTTTCAGCTCAGGCCATCCTAAAGCTGATACATAAGCAACCGTCATTGATGGGTAAGCTGTTTTAAAGATCGTATCCCACTGAGGATATAGATGATCCCAGTCGATTTCTTCTGTTGCCCATATATTGACCTTAATCACATGCTCTTCATTCAGTCCTTCTGATTCAAGGACTTTTTTAATATTTTCAAATGTATTTGTTACTTGGTCGTTTAAGCTTGATGGTATCTGCCCATCCATATCTGTTCCTACTTGACCCGATGTAACAAATAACCTCGCACCCTTTGGCACTCTTGTGATATGACTATAATTGCCCACTGGTTTCGGCATACATTCTGGGTTTTTCCTCGTGATTTTTTCCATGTAGATCCCTCACTCACTATGATTTTTCTGCTAGATTCTTCATCATGTAGACAGACTTCACCAATTTCTGTCTATCCTAAAAGAAAACAGCAGTGGAGTATCCATAGCCACAAGATAAGAACATCAATATTTTCTTTTTCATGACCGGAACACTCCTTTTTTTATCCTGTGAGCAGGGTTTCAATAACTTCATACTACCTTACGCGAGACACGCAGTCAAAATGATTTATAGACGATAACGTGCAATATCCTGATTCAATCGCATACTCAGCTCATTGAGTCTTTCTGCTGCCTTGGCCACATTGGAGATGGCTGTCACTTGTTCGTCTGTAGATGCTGTGATTTCTTCAATAGCAGCAGCATTTTCTTGAGAAATATGTGCCGCTCCATGCATCGCTTTTGTGATGAGATCGTTTTGCTCCAGCAGTGCGTTCAGCTCTTTTGTCATCGCTTTTGTTTCGACAATGGTTTGTGAAATCGACGTAGAGATGGCATTGAATTCATGTTCTGTTGCGTGTACCGCCTCATCTAACTCTGCAAAACGATCCATTGTGTTGGACATCATGCCGGCTGTTGCAGTCGTTTCTTCTTTAATGCCTTGAATCATTTGCTGAATTTGAACCGCTGATTGTTTTGTCTGCTCAGCTAAATTCCGTACTTCGCTCGCCACAACCGAGAAGCCTTTGCCATGCTCTCCTGCGCGGGCTGCCTCAATGCTCGCATTCAGTGCAAGTAAGTTGGTTTCATTTGAAATGCTTTCAATCGTATCTGTGATTTGAGAGATATCCTGTACTTTTGTACTTAACTGCTCGATGCCTGCTCTAATGCCTTGAGATGCCTGTATGGATTGTTCATTTGATTGTTTTAATTGCTGAACAATTTGCTGGCCCTGCTGTGATGATTGATTCGATTGGTCAGAAATTCGTTTAATTTGATCGCTTTGTTCTTTGACGTTTTCGATGGATTGATTGAACTGGGTCATTTGTTGATTGGCTGCATCAAGGTCAGATGCCTGATGAAGCGTTCCGGTCGATATGTCGCCAATGGCTCGACCAATCTCTTCACTGCTGGCTGAGGTTTCTTCAGATATCGCCGATAAATCTGTCGCTGATTCAACAAGCTGGCTGCTCGTTTCCTGTAAACCGCTCACAAGTGTTCTAAGCTCTCCTGACATATGGTTAAAGCCTTTTGCCAGCTGTCCGATTTCATCCGTTGTTTCCTTTAAGTTCGTGCGTTCAATATTTCCCGCCGCAATTTCTTTTGAAGCTGCGGTGACTTGCTTAAGCAGTCTGACTTTTCCTCGCGCAGCCAAATAAAAGACCCCAAGACTCAGGAGAGCAACACCCGCTGTAATGAGAATCATATAGAGCTTCATCTGCTCTAATTCTTTATAAAATTCGTCCTGGAAGACGGCGATGCCTACACTCCAATTCCACGGCGTGAACTGGCTCATATAAGCAAGCTTTTGCTTTTCTTCCCCAGTTGCATCGTCCTTATCTAGATAGGTCACATAGTGTGCATACTCGCCTTTTGCTGTGGCTCCAGCGACCATTTTTTGACGATTGGTCGTATTATCCGGGATGACGCCAATGTCGTTGACAGGATGGACTTGTGATGAATAATCCGCTCCATATGCGACGAGATAGCCTTTATTTTTATAGATAAAATCCGATTTTTGAAATTGGTATCCTTTCCCGTTGTCGTTTTTAGGCCCGCTTAAGTAAATGCGGGCTTGTTCCTGCGCCTGTTCAAGCGTCAGTTCTTTTTTCTCCACACGGTCATTCAACTGTTCAAGTGTGGCCATCGCTCCGCTGACGATGTGCTTTAAATCTGCTTTCCCCGCATCAATTAAGACATTTTTCGCTAACAAATATCCCGTTGTTCCAACAAGTCCGCCGGTTAAGATCGTGATCACGATAATGGCAGACATTAATTGAAAAAAGACACTTCTTGACGAAAACATTTTTCTTTTCATATACAAATTCCCCCTTACTTCATATATCGTCAAGCGGGGTAAAGTATTAAAAAAGTCATCAAAAAATCCCTTTCACTCGTCGGAAAGGGATTTTCTGGTTATCGAGCTATTTCTTTAAGAATGGCTTGATAGAGATCGTCTGTTGGCGTGAGGCCACATACTTCTTCTAGCACACCTTCAATGCCTTTTTCTTTTCTTAATGCCTGCAAACGAACCGCTTCTTCGTCTGCGGCAAAGTCGTAAGCCAAAGCTGCGGCAATGCCTTTGATTAAATAAACTGGCTGTTTGATCTTCTTCGCTGGACCAATTAAGCGGTCATCTGCCCCCAGCTTTCTAAGCGGGGAACGTGCGACACGAGTCACTTCGTCGGAAATAAAGGCATTTTCAAATCGTTTGATGATTTTTTGTATATACGCATCATGTTCTTCTTTTTGAAAGCCATATGTGTCAATTAAATAGCTGCCCGTTTCGTGAAGTGCACCTTCAACCACTTGGCGAATCTCTGGTGTATCGACGGCTTCTTTAATCGTTTGAACGCCTTGCTGATACCCGACATAAGCAGCTAGTGCATGCCCTGTGTTGACAGTAAAGAGTTTGCGCTCAATATACGGCGTCAAATCTTGTACAAAGGTCGCTCCGTCAATCTGAGGAACACCTCCAATAAAGCCCGTCTCATCAATGACCCACTCGAAAAATGGTTCGACTGATACTTTCAAAATGTCCTCATGGTGCTGAATAGGAACAATGCGGTCAACGGCTGCGTTTGGAAAACCAACTGTACGTGACAGCGCTTCTTGTTCATCTGCTGTTAAATGAGAGAAGACGGCTTCTTTTAAATAAGAGCTGCCCCCAATCATATTTTCACACGCAACAATGTTGACGATATGGTCAGGCTTTTTTTGTTTTAATCCATCAGCAATAGATGAAGCAATGATTTTCAATACGGCTGGTCCAACAGCTGTTGTAATCAAATCGGCTGTTGCAACGGCCTCTGTTAATGCCGCTGGATTTTGCACGGAATTGATCGCTGAAACAGGACCTACTACTTCTTGCTTCTGACCTGGTGCTGCAAGCTCGACTGTGTATTCTCCTCTTTCATTCAGCTCGTGGATCACCGCTTCATTTACATCGGTAAACACAAGCTCAAAGCCTGATGTTTTTAACAAAGATCCAATAAACCCTCTGCCAATATTTCCTGCTCCAAAATGAAGGGCCTTCATGTTAGTTCACCTCGTTAAAGATGGCGATCAGTTCATCCTGATCCTTTGCATGGATGATGCGTTCTACATTTTCTTCTTCTGAACAAACAATCGCAATTTGAGAAAGAATATCGAGATGCTCGTTGTTTTTACCAGCGATGCCAAATACGACTTTGGCGATATTTCCTTCTCCATATTCAACGCCATCTGGAATTTGGATGATTGAAATCCCTGAATGAAGGACAGCGGCTTTGGCATCCTCTGTTCCATGAGGAATCGCAATCCCGTTCCCCATAAATGTAGAAGAGATCTTTTCTCTTTCAAACATTTTGTCGACATAATCGCTTGTGACATAGCCGTTAGCCACTAGGACTTCGCCTGCTTTTTTAATGGCTTCTTCTTTAGAGCCTGCTTGTTCGTTTAGAAAAATATTGTCTTTTGAAAGTACTTGTTTCATAAATGATCACACACCTTTTTTAGAATGGAAAACAGGAAAACAACCAAAACGGGGAGTTCAATAAGGAAAAATTGAACTCAACCCGTTTCGTCATGTTATTTTTTCAATTTCTCAATCAGCTCATCGTATTTCGGGCTGTTTAAGAAATTATCAACTGAGATATGCACAGCTCCTGGCAGCATTGCCTTGGCTCTGTCTGTTAAATCTTTATGAGTAAAGACCACATCGGCATCATTTGGAATGTTGCTGATAGATGTGTTTGTCACGTCAATATCAAGCTCTGCCTTTTTGACTTTGTTCTTTAAGATGGATGCGCCCATCGCACTTGAGCCCATTCCTGCATCGCAGGCAAAGATAATTTTGTTCACGTCATCTGGATTGACATCACTCGGAGATGCTGATTGCTCGCTTCCTTGAGCTTCTTCCTTTTGTGCAGTTAGAGCAGCCGCTGCTGCACTTTTCTTCCCTTTCATATCTTGCATCTTTTCTGTTGCTGCTGTTAGATCCTCATCTGCTGCCTTGGACGCTTTTAAAATCACAGAAGCAACAAGGAAGGATACGATCGCTGCCACCACAACACCTGCTAGAACGGCAAGGTGGCCGCCTTTTGGAGACATCAGCATGAGCGCGATAATACTTCCTGGTGATGGCACAGCCTTTAATCCTGCATTTAAAAGTGTAAAGGTCAGAACGCCGCTTGCTCCCCCTGCAATGACAGCCAAAATGAGCTTTGGCTTCATTAAGATGTACGGGAAGTAAATTTCATGGATTCCTCCTAAAAATTGAATAATAATCGCACCAGGTGCAGACTGCTTTGCATTCCCTCTTCCGAAGAACATGTATGCAAGTAGAACACCTAAACCTGGTCCTGGGTTTGTTTCAAGTAAGAACAGAACGGACTGACCCGTCTTCGCCGCTTGCTCGACTCCTAAAGGACCTAAAATTCCTTGGTTAATCGCATTGTTTAAGAACAATACTTTAGCCGGTTCAATGAAAATACTCGCCAGCGGAAGCAAGTGTGCATTGACAATGACGTCTACACCTGCCGCAAGAGCTTTATTAAGGCCTAGTACCACTGGGCCGATTGCGTAGAAAGCAATTGCGACAAGAATGGCACCTAGAATACCTGCCGTGAAGTTATTCACAAGCATTTCAAAGCCTGATCTGATACGATCTTTGAACAGCTGATCAATTTTCTTAATCAGATAACCACCAAGTGGTCCCATAATCATGGCACCTAAAAACATTGGGATGTCCGAACCGACAATGACCCCAATCGTAGCGGTTGCACCGAGTACCCCGCCTCGGTGGTCATATACGAGCTTACCGCCTGTGTAACCGATTAATAGCGGCAGTAAGTAGTTGATCATTGGTCCAACGAGTGTATTTAATTGTTCATTTGGAAAATAACCGCTCGGAATGAACAAAGCTGTAATAAGTCCCCAAGCGATAAACGCTCCAATATTCGGCATAATCATACCGCTTAAATAGCTTCCAAAGCGCTGTACTTTTACGCGGAATCCGCTTTTTTCCTGCATCTGTGAAAACTCCTTTCTTCTCTCCCTTTATTCAGGGCTTTATAGGTCAAAAGATATAAGAACAAGTGTCAGTGAAGCCCTTATCCCTATCGTAAAACGCTTTCACTTTCCCTTCAATTGAAACTAAACGTCACTTTGTCACTTAGTGTGTGACAAAATTGAAAAATGATGTGAATTCTCTGTCAGATCACAGGTTATAACAGGTGAAAAGGTTGATATGCCGTTGTTTTGGCGCAAAATTCATTGGAATTTCACAACTTTCAAATGGTCACTTCTTGTTTCCTCTTCTTAAATCGAATAGGCTTATATTGATCAAACCTATTCATTCAAGAAACGTCTGCGCAGACACGACACAGAAAAAGTGAACCATCTTGCTGTTTGTTTCGTTTACCTTTTAGAGAGGGCGGTACAATAGGAGGAGCGGTTTTTTCTGTGACTCACAGTTTACTGCCGCTTTCTTTCTGATACATGAGACATTTTCATAGGTAGAAAGGCGGTTATTCACCTTGTTTAAAAATAGTAAGTGGCTTCTGCTTCTTATGGTCATGTTCGCTTTTTTCATTCCAAAGGAAGCATTTGCTCACGCATACGTCGTGAGCTCGAACCCAGCGGCAAATGAAGAGCTGGATCAGCAGCCTCCTTCAGTCTCGATCACATTTAGTGAAGGAATCGAAAGCGGATTTCATGCCATTAAGGTGTTCAATGCAAAGGGTGATCGTGTGGATAAGGGAGATACGGTCATTCAAGATCAAAAGATCATGGAAGCTGCATTAAAAAAGGATTTACCAAAAGGGATTTACACCATTCAGTGGAATGCGGTATCTGCGGATGGACACTCTGTCTCTGGCATGATCCCGTTTAGTATTGGAAAAGCGGATGGAGGATTTGACCAATTAGATCAAGGTCAATCGAATGAATCCATCGATGTAGCCTCGACCATTGACAAAGCCTTTCTTTATACGTCGTTTAGTTTATTTCTCGGGACAATTTTGTTTGGACTGATTTGGTTTAGGGCAGCCATTTCACCTGTATTAGCGAAACGAATGAAACGGCTTTTGACTTTGTCACTGATCATGATGGGCGGAGCACTCGTGTTCCAGCTGCCGATTCAAACAAAATCAGCGGCAGACGTGTCCTTTCTGGGGGCATTTCAACCATCGCTTTTACAAGAAACCATTGCATCGACTTCTGGCGGTAGTTTGTGGATAATGCTAATGGCTGCATTTGTTCTTCTGACCATTTGGAGCATAGTTGCGATGAAAAAAGGGGATTTTACTTCTATTCGGGTATGGTTGTTTCCACTGCTCCTATTCGCAGTGCTTCTCTGGCTGAAAGCACAAATCGGACATCCAGCAGCAACAGATAATAAAATACTGACAACGTCTCTTGATTTCATTCACCTCGTTTCTGCATCGATCTGGGTCGGTGGTTTAACTGCCATTGTACTGTTATTGTTGAAGAAGCTGCCAAATGAGGATCAGCCGCTCATCCGAAGTACATTAACTGCATTTCACCCTTGGGCACTTCTCTCTGTTGGACTCATTGTGTTTTCAGGATTTGTGAATGCCATCTTTATTTTGCAATCGTTTGATGCTCTTTTCCAATCAGCTTACGGACGAACGTTTTTAATCAAGCTTGGTTTATTTATCTTGATGGGACTTCTTGGACTTGTCCATTACTTGATGCTGAGGTGGGAAAAGAAACAAAAACGAAGCATTTCCTTACGAGCGGAGTGGATCATCGGAGTTGCTATTTTGTTATTAACGGCTGTGTTCACCAATATTCCAAGCCCTCCGCCGCCTGCACCTGAGCCATTCTTTGGAGCAAATCAGGTCGAGCATCGTGACATTGTGTCCTTGAGCATTACCCCGAATGCCCCTGGGAAAAATACATTTGAGGTGGCATTTACAAAGAAGGATGGGCAAACGATCACTGACATTCAATCTGTGACAGCCAATATCCATAAAGTTGCCTTGTTCGGCGATGAGTCCCAGAGTGAATTTCAGCTGAAACGATTAAAAAATGGACATTTCTCTGCTGAAAATCTCTTATTAAATGAAAAAGGCACTTGGAAAATTGACATCCATGCGTTGACTGGTTCTTTTGAAAAGATCGATACCACATTTATTAGAAGAAACTAAAAGGAGTTTAGATCACATGAAAAAATACGTTAAAGCTTTATTACCAATGCTTCTCGCTTCATTTTTACTGGCGATTCCTGTGAGTGCGCACGTGACAGTCAAACCTGATACGTCTACGACAAACGCTTGGGAAACTTATACGTTAAAAGTACCTTCTGAAAGTGACAGCCCGACAACAAAGGTTGTCATCACAATGCCTAAAGGCGTAGAGTTCCAACAATACGAGCCAGTACCTGGCTGGAAAACAACAACTGAAGAGAAAGATGGCAAGGTGACAAGAGTCACTTGGGAAGCAACGGGTGATGGTGTACTTGCTGGACAGTTCCAACAATTCGTTTTTGTGGCAAAAAATCCTGAAAAAGCAGGTGAAGCTGCATGGGATGCGTATCAATATTATAAAGATGGAACGGTCGTTGAATGGACTGGCGATCAAGACGCTGATAAACCTCATTCCATTACAAACATTGTTGCATCTAATACCGTAACGGATTCACATGGTCAAGAAAAACCAAAAGAAGAAAAGGCGTCTGAAACAGCGTCCACTTCTTCCTCACCACTTGTCCTTGGCCTGTCCATTGCCGCTCTAGTCGTAGCACTTATTGCTCTTGGTCTTGCTTTTAGAAAGAAATAAATCATACATGAGCGATCGTTTTTCGGAAGCGATCGCTTTTTATTTTCCCAACCTATCATTTCCAATATAGGATTGAATAGGATGCAGGCGCATGCCATAATGAGACAGATGACCACCTAGGAGGCTATGAGATGAACCATCTAATTATATTTGCTCATCCCCAGCAAAGCTTAAATCAAACGCTATTAGATCTTGTTGTGAGCACTCTTTTGAACAATGGTCATGATGTGACTGTTCGTGATGTCTATGCCCTCGGCTTTCAGCCAGAGCTCACCATAGCCGAAAAGGCTGCGATCAAACGCGGTGATGTGCCGATCGCCATTCAAACAGAGCAGATGCTTATTCAACAAGCGGATGTCCTGACGTTTATTTTTCCGATATGGTGGACAGGCTTGCCGGCTATGCTAAAGGGCTATGTGGAGCGCGTCTTTTCGGAGGGATTTGCTTATCAGGTAAATGAGCACGGGGCTATTGAAAATCTGCTTCGGGACAAAAAAGGTGTTATTATCAACACACACGATGCCCCAAGGACCTTTCTTGATTCCAATATGATCGTTCCCCCTTCCCATCACATGACAACTGATACAGAAGTCTTCAGTTTTATCGGTGTTGAGCCTGTCGAACGGCTTTTATTTAGCAGCATGGATCAAGCATCTGCTGATTATATCCACGAAATCCTCCAGGAAACGAAAGAAACAGTGGATCAACTCTTCCCGCCAGCTGTTTAATAAAAAAGGACTGCCGAGGTTTCTCGGTCAGTCTCAATCGTTCATTCTCCATCTAAACCAATGGATACATATTTTGTTTCTAAATATGGCTCGATGCCTTCAATACCGCCTTCACGACCAATTCCACTCTCTTTCATACCGCCGAAAGGTGCCTGAACAGCCGATGGGCCGCCATCATTCCAGCCAATAATACCGTAATCAAGATTCTCTGAGATGTAGAGTCCGTTCCGGTAATTCTCTGTAAAGAAATATGCCGCAAGTCCAAAAGGTGTATCGTTGGCTAATTCAATCGCCTCATCTAAAGTTTGGAACGTCGTAATCGGTGCCACAGGACCAAAGGTCTCTTCATGCATGATGTTCATAGAAGGATCGACATGTGTGAGCACCGTTGGCTGAACAAAATAATATGACTTCTCATCGTCAAAATCCGTATCGCCGCCGACAAGCACTTTCGCCCCTTTATCCACTGCATCTTGAATTTGGCCGACAATTTTATCAAAGCCGCGCTTATTGATAATTGGACCGATTGATGTGCCTTCTTCAAACCCATTTCCCACTTTCAGCTTTTTCACTTCTTTGCTGAACGCTTGAGCAAACGCTTCATGAATCTCCTCATGTACAATTAAGCGGTTGGCACAGACACAGGTTTGTCCTGCATTGCGGAACTTAGATGCTACTGCTTGTTTCACAGCCAGTTCAAGATTTGCATCCTTGTCTACGATCAGCGGCGCATGACCGCCAAGTTCCATCGATACGTGTTTCACTGTGCTTGCACTGTTTTTGATCAGATGTTTTCCGACTGGCGTTGAGCCTGTAAACGTGATCTTGCGAATCAATGGACTATCTGTGAAGATTTCACCAACTTCTTTTCCATCTCCAACAACCCATTGCAGAGCATCCTCTGGAATCCCGGCTTCATGTCCTAATTTCACAAGTTCAATGGCCGTGAGCGGCGTGTCTTCAGCAGGTTTCACAATAAACGTACAGCCCGCCGCCAGTGCTGGTGCTGCCTTTCTCGTAATCATCGCCGCAGGGAAATTCCACGGTGTAATCGCAGCGACAGGACCGACTGCCTGCTTTGTGACGAAAAGACGCTTATTTGTCGTATGAGACGGGATGGTTCTGCCGTAGATTCGCTTTGCTTCCTCTGCATACCATTCAATATATCCAGCTGCATAGACGATTTCCCCTAATGCTTCTTGATAAGGCTTCCCGTTTTCTTCCGTGATGATTTTTGCAAGCCTTTCTTTATGTTCGATCATGAGATCAAACCACTTGCGGATGATATTTGCACGATCATGGGCTGACGTTTTTGCCCACGTTTTGAATGCTTTGTGTGAGCGAGATATCGCGTCTTCGATCTGTTCTTTTGTATGCTGAGCAACTGAAGCAATCTCTTCCCCTGTTGCAGGATTATACACTTTGAGTTCGTTTGTCATGCTCTACCTTCTCCTTCGTTCTTGGATTCATTACATATAGTATATACCCAATGAGTGCCCAACCTAAAAGCAAGATCCATTCAGCTGGCCATGACAGAGACGCCGGCATCCCCGGAAAATAAAATGAAAGAAAAAGGAGACTAAGTCCGATGGCTAAAACGCCTGTCGTCCGCCAATATTTAATGCGGTATGGACGCTCAAGCTCGGGTTCTGTTTTGCGAAGTTTCATAAAGGCGATGGACACAATTAAGTACCCGACGATAATTCCCACACCGCCTGCATTCACAATCCAGACAAGGGCAGGGCGGCCTAGCAGTGGAGCAAAAAAGGCCAGTGCCCCTAAAAATAAAATCGCATTTGTCGGTGTTTTATACTTTGGATGAATATACGCAAACCATTTGGAAATCATGCCTCTTTCCGCCATTGCGTATAAAATACGGCTTGCACCAATGATAAAAGCATTCCAGCTCGTCACAATTCCTGCTACACCGCCAATCACAAGCACTGTCCCAAATGCTTGATGACCGAGAAGCTGCACCATGGCATCTGCTGTCGCCAATGAAGAGGCTTCAAGCTGGCCCTTTGACAACCCAGCCGATACGCCAAAGACAATGAGCAGATAAAAAACAACCGCACTCACGATGGAGATAATCAAGATTCTCCCGATGATTTTCTTCGGTGCATTGATCTCTGCCGCCACTTGCGGAATGACATCAAATCCAACGAATAAAAAGGGAATCATGACTAAAACGGCCATGAGACCGCCAACCCCGCCTTGAAACATCGGCTCAAGGTTTGCAAAATCGCCATTAAACGTCGCTCCACCTAAAAGGAGAAAACCTGTCAGAATAATCGCCACTGTGAACACTGACTGAAAAATGGCAGCAGGCTTTGCGCCAATGTAGTTCAGAGCTGTTAAAAATAACGCACCGCCAGATCCAATCAATACCCACGTGAAATAAACGTCCCATCCCCCTATATTCCATAGGAAACCAACATGCTGTGTTGGAATGACATAGTCAATCACTGTCGGCAGTGCGACAGCTTCAAACGTAATGACGGACACATAACCAAACAATACGCCCCATGCGGAGACAAACGCTGATTTTATCCCAAAGGCCCGCTGGACAAAGACGAGCCCTCCGCCTGTCTCTGGAATTGCCGACGAAAGCTCGGCATACGTGAGTCCAATAAAGATGACGAGAATGCCCCCTATGACAAAGGCAATCACACTTCCTAAAAATCCAGCTGTTAAAATCCAATCTCCCGAAAGTACAACCCAGCCCCAGCCAAGCATTGCACCAATGGACAAAAACATTACGTCTGACTGCGACATGGTTTTAGCCATTTTTTGTTTTTGCATACAACCATCCCCCTTTGTTGTTTAGCGTGCTTTGAAGGCGTCCTCGATGATCCCTAATCCTTCATGCAGCAGCTCATCTGTGATGACAAGTGGTGTTAAAAAGCGAATAATATTCCCATTAATCCCTGCCGTTAATAAGAGCAGCCCATGCTCATTTGCATATGCTGCAATCGCAGCGGCTGTTTTCTTATCAGGTGTACGCGTTCTTTGATCTTCCACAATTTCAATTGCTGCCATTGCCCCTAATCTCCGGACTTCTCCAATGAATGGGTACTTTGTTCTCCAATCATTTGCTTTGTCTTCAATGACTTGTCCAATGTGTTCAGATCGTTGATTTAATTGTTCTGTTTCAATGATATCAAGAACCGCTAATGCTGCCACACAGCCTAACGGACTTCCAGCATACGTTCCCCCCAGCTCGCCTGGATCCGCTGCATCAAGCAGTTCTTTTCTGCCAACGACACCGCTTAGCGGCAGGCCAGCTGCAAGTGATTTTGACACAGTGATTAAGTCTGGCACAACATCAAAGTGCTCAATGGCAAAGTATTTCCCCGTTCTCGCAAAACCTGTTTGGATCTCGTCTGCGACAAATACAATACCGTGCTGCTGGGAGAATGAAGCGACGTGCTGTACAAAGCGCTTCGATGGTACAATGAATCCGCCCTCCCCTTGGACAGGCTCCATGACCACACAAGCAACGGTTTCTGGTGCAACGGTTGCCACAAAGAATTGATTGAATTGATCAATGATGTACTCATCGTAGGCCGCATCACTTAATCCCTCAGGCTTCTGATAGTAATAAGGATACGGCGCTTGATACACCTCTGATGCGAATGGCCCGAACCCAAATTTATATGGCTTGACCTTGCTCGTCATGCTCATCGTCATATTTGTTCTGCCGTGGAAGCCTCTTGTAAAAGATACAACAGCCTGTCGTTTCGTATATTTACGGGCAATTTTCACCGCATTTTCAACAGCTTCTGCACCTGAATTTAAGAAAATGGCTTTCTTGTCATGGTCGCCTGGCGTTAGGTGGCATAGCTTTTCTGCTAATTCGATATAGGATTCGTACATCATCACGTTGAATCCTGGATGAATCAGACTGTCTGCCTGTGCTTTCACCGCTTCCACAACCTTTGGATGTGAATGCCCTACATTTAATGTACCGATAGCGCCTGCAAAATCGATAAAACGATTCCCATCAATATCGAACAGCTCGGCTCCCTTCCCTTTCGCTGCAAGATGACGGTTGCCATTACTGACGCCCCTTGCGACGTATTGATCTCTTTTCCCCTGCCATTCTTCTGTTGAAAAACGGTTTGTTGTCGTTTGACTCATTGTCATCCATCCCCTTTATGTCTTTTTTATTATTCTGAATATTTTTTGGTATGATAGAAAGTACCAATATCATTTTTTTGATGGTATCAGAGAGGATGGAATGGCGTGATGCTGACAATTCAACTAGATCAAACAAGAGCAAACGGATTTATTTATCATCAAATCTACACAAAAATTAAAGATGAAATTTTAAATCGAAATCTTCAGCCGCACGATCAATTACCCTCTAAACGAGAGTTAGCCGATACATTAAAAGTCAGCGTCAATTCGGTGAATGGCGCGTATCAACAGCTGCTTGCCGAGGGATATTTATATTCGGTTGAGCGCAAAGGCTTTTTTGTGGAATCACTTGAAACGTTTCATGAATCAGGTCAGCTGAAACCCTCTTCCCTTCCAGCGGATTTAAAGGAAGAGCCTATTGTGCGAGACGACTGGTATTCCTTTTCACACATCTCCGTTGATACAGCAAACTTTCCTTTTAAAAGCTGGCTGAAAAGTGAACAAAAGGCGATCAGTCTTCACCAAGAAGCCTTTGGTGAGCTTCCGCATCCACAAGGCGTTTATGAGCTGCGGGAAACGATCGCCCGGCTGATTGGACTTGCACGAGGCGTTAAATGCTACCCAGAGCAGCTCATTTTAAGCGCAGGCACACAGTCACTCATTCATTCGTTATCGAGCATTCTTCCGGCTGATCAAGTATACGGGTTAGAAAACCCTGGCTACCGCAGGCTCTATCAAATGCTGAAAAACAATCATCACCGAATTGAAACGATTGGGATTGACCAAAAAGGTGTGCGGATGAGCGACATTCACAAAAAACAGCCGAATGTCTTAATCATTACCCCTTCTCATCAGTTCCCAACAGGGGTCATCATGCCGATTTCTCGAAGGATACAGTTGTTAAACTGGGCGGCTGATCAGCAAGACCGCTATATCATTGAGGACGATTATGACAGTGAATTTAAGTATGGCACAGACAGCATACCAGCGCTGCAAAGCCTTGATCGATATGACAAAGTCATTTATATGGGGACCTTTTCTAAATCATTGCTTCCCGGCTTGCGGATCAGCTACATGGTGCTCCCGCAGCATTTATTAAGACGCTATAAGGAAGAACAGCATTTTTTCATTCAAACAGCCAATCTTTTTACCCAATACACCCTTCTTCATTTTATTAAAGACGGCGCGTATCAGCGGCATATTAAGAGAATGAATGGATTATATGAAGAAAAAAGGAAGCAGCTCATCGGAGAACTCGACACCGTTTTTGCTGACAACGTGCGCATTATTGGGGAAAATGCAGGTCTTCATTTTATCGCAGAGTTCCGCTCAGATCGAACGCAGCACGACATTTTAAAGCGAGCCAAAGAAAGAAAGCTGAAAATGTACGGGATGGACCGTTTTACCCTTGATGAGCATTTGCCAGGGCATCAAGAAGGCTTTGTCCCGCTCGTCCTCGGCTTCTCACATATGCGGCCAGAGGATATTCAGCCAGCGGTGAAACGGCTGTACGAGTCGATTTATGGGAAATAAAATAGCCAGCTGCTCTTCATAGACAGCTGGCTTACCACCGCTCTTTATCTACAGATAAAATCGATGACACAAGTCCAGGAAAAGCGGTCTCGATGTCTTCTTTTCTTAGAGAATAGTAGCGGTGCTTCCCCTCAATTCTCACTTTCACGACGCCTGCCTCCCTCAGCACTTTGAAATGATGGGAAAGCGTGGATTTGGCAATGTTCATATCATATGTGCCGCATGTCCTCTCCCCCGCTTCTGCTAAGCAGCGGACAATTTCTAATCGGACAGGGTCAGCCAATGCTTGCAGCACAGAAATCAGTGTCATGTCTTCTCGGTTTGGATGGATTGGATTATTCATACGATAAATGTATCGTATTTCTTTATAACATACAATCTCATTCCTAAATAGAACGATCAATACCTGTCATACAGATAGGTATTTTTTTAAGTTCGTTTTCTTGAAATAAGCCCTTGGTTTTGTTATCATGTCAAAAGTGACCACTCGGTTTCCATTGTGACCACATGGTTTTGCCGATTCGGAAAGGACTTAAGAAAATGAAAGAAAAGCAAGAAGAGATTTTGCGGGTTTCGAAAAAATTGTTTTCACAAAAAGGCTATATGAGTGTCTCCATGCAGTCGATTGCTGATGCCTGTAAAATATCAAAAGCGTCTATTTATAAACTGTTTGATTCAAAGGAAGAGCTTCTATTAGAACTGATTAAATATAATCAGCGCAAGATGAGGGAGATTTCTCACCTCATTCATTCAGAAGCGACGCTGTCCAAAAAGGAAAAATTCACAAAGAAGATTAAGCTTGAGCTTGAAGAGTTTAAAGAGAATCATAAATTTTTGAATATGCTGTCCTTCGAAGCATTTTCTCAGCATTCCCCCATTGTCAAAAAGCATTTGCGTGAAACACGCTCTATTATCATGCAGCGGCACAGAGATATTATTTTAAGCACATATGGCGAAACTGTTGCTCCTTATGTCTGGGATCTTGTGATTGTCCTCAATGGATTAATGAGAGAAGTCATCTTAATGCTGGCGATTGAGCATAAGAACATTCAATTAGAAAATGCTGCCGAAATGATCATCGGTGTGATGGACCGTGTATCGAAAAAGCCTTGCTCCATTGAGCCTGTGTTAACAGATGAGCTGATGGACTCTTATCTGCTTTCCTCACAGGACGAATATGATGAAGAAAAACATGTCATTACGTACTTAACGAAGATCAAGCAAGAGCTTCATGCACTTTCAAACGGAGAAGAAAAGGACGATCTCCTCTCTGCATTTGAGCTGCTGAACCAAGAATTATCAAAGGATCAACCGAGAACCTTTTTAATCAGCTCATTGCTCGATTATTTAGGCAAAAACAGCGTTTTATCTCAAAACGTGTCACAGCTGAAAAGCATCATTTTATAGATAAAGAAGGGATAACATGAACCAATCAACAACATCGTATAATCGACCTGTGATTGTTGGGATTTTTCTCGTCGGGGCATTCGTCGCGATTCTAAACCAAACGCTGCTCATTCCAGCGATCCCACACATCATGGAGGAATTCAATATTGATGTCAGCAAAGGACAATGGCTGACAACAGCCTTTATGCTGACAAACGGGATTCTCATCCCGATTACTGCCTTCTTAATAGAGAAATTTTCGAGCCGTGCCTTAGTTTTAACGGCTCTTAGCATTTTTACAGCAGGTACGATTCTTGCTGCGTTTGCAACAAATTTCCCTGTGTTACTTGCAGCGCGTATTGTACAGGCAGCCGGTGCAGGGATTTTAATGCCGCTAATGCAAACGATCTTTTTGACCATTTTCCCGAAAGAAAAACGCGGGCAGGCCATGGGAATGGTCGGACTTGTCATCTCGTTTGCACCAGCGCTTGGGCCAACACTTGGCGGATGGATTGTCGATTCCTTTAGTTGGAAATTTTTGTTCTATATTGTTCTGCCAATCGGTATCATTGATCTCATTCTTGCTTATTTCTTAATGAAAAATGTCACGCAGCAAAGAGAGACACGTATTGATGTCTTATCCGTCATCCTGTCGTCCTTCGGTTTCGGCGGTTTACTGTACGGGTTTTCTAGTGTGGGCTCATATGGATGGACGAGTGCACCTGTCCTCATTTCGCTGATTGTCGGCGCCGTGAGCTTATTCCTCTTTATCCTGCGTCAGTCGAATTTGGAAAGACCGATGCTTGAATTTGGTGTATTTAAGTTTGCGGTCTTTAGCTTAACAACCTTCCTCGGCATGCTCGTCTTTGCTTTACTGATTGGAACTGAGACCATTCTGCCGCTCTATACGCAGAATGTCAGAGGGTTGTCTGCGCTTGATACAGGACTTATCTTATTGCCGGGTGCTCTCTTTATGGGATTCCTGTCACCGATTATCGGACGGATTTTTGATAAAGTCGGCGGAAGAGGGCTGGCAATAGGCGGGTTTACGATATTAACCGTCACCTCCCTGCCATTTATGATGCTAAGCCTTGATTCTTCGATTGCTCTCATTACGGTGGCCTACACGCTTCGCTTAATCGGAGTTGGGATGATCATGATGCCGCTGACAACAGCAGGTATTAACTCTTTACCACCGCAGCTTATCCCGCATGGGACAGCGATGAATAACACGATGAGACAAATGGGCGGCTCTATTGGGACGGCTGTGCTTGTCTCTATTATGAGCAGTTCTGCTGCAAATGCAGAAATAGCTCATCCATTGAAATCAGCCGTTCATGGCATGAATACGTCATTTATCGTTTCTGGTCTGATTGCGGTCGTTGGACTCGTCCTCGCGTTTTTCTTAAAGGAAAAACGCGAGAACAAAGTGAGGAAACAGGAGCTGTCTTCCTCCTCATCTTCTTCATAAGAAAAAGGGCTCGGCATATTGCCGGCCCTTTTTTCATATGATCCTCTATATCGTCCTCTCTGAAAATACATTTGTTTTTACAGAGAAGAAAAACCTTGATCATTTGAAGAAAAGAGTTGATAATAGGAACTATTCAATTTGTGAGAAAATTTTTACTATAGGAGATGTATGCATTGAAGGTCGTTAAATTTGGTGGCAGTTCTCTTGCATCTGGCAAGCAGCTGCAAAAGGTATTTGACATTGTAACAGCAGATCCAGCTCGAAAAGCAGTCGTTGTTTCCGCACCAGGAAAACGGCATTCAACGGATACGAAGGTCACCGATCTATTAATTAGCTGTGGTGAACACTATTTACGTTTAGGTGAAGCACATGATTTACAGGAAGCCGTCATCGAGCGGTATGCCTCGATTGCTGATGAACTAGGTTTAGGTCATCACATTATTGACACCATCCGGCACGACCTAGACGCATTATTACAGGCTGATTCGACTCATCCTGAGCGTTATCTTGATGCTATCAAAGCAAGTGGTGAAGATAATAACGCGAAGCTGATTGCCGCCTATTTCCGCCATCAAGGTGTCGAGGCCCACTATGTGAATCCAAAGGAAGCTGGTTTATTTGTGAGCAACGAGCCTGGCCAAGCGCAAGTCCTCCCGGAATCATATGATCATTTGTACAAATTAAGAGAACGCTCTGGCATCATTGTATTCCCTGGGTTTTTTGGCTTCAGTCTAGCGGGTGATATCGTCACCTTTTCTCGAAGCGGATCAGATATTACCGGCTCCATTTTGGCAAACGGGCTGAAGGCAGATGTGTATGAAAACTTTACAGATGTGGATGCTGTCTACGCCGTCAATCCAACGATCGTTCACGAGCCAAAGGAGATCACTGAACTGACGTATCGGGAAATGCGCGAACTGTCCTATGCTGGTTTTTCTGTGTTCCATGATGAAGCGCTCATTCCGGCTTTCCGGGCAGGCATCCCTGTTCAAATTAAAAACACCAATAATCCAGCAGCCAAAGGCACAAAAATCGTGAGTCAGCGGGATCATACGAATGGACCTGTTGTTGGCATCGCCTCAGATCATGGATTTTGCAGCATTTATATCAGTAAATATTTGATGAACCGAGAAGTCGGCTTTGGACGTAAGGTGCTGCAAACATTAGAGGAATATGGCCTTACTTATGAGCATGTTCCCTCAGGTATTGATGATATGACCATTATTTTAAGGCAGGATCAGCTGGAGGAGCAGCATATTGAACAAGAGCTGTTAGACCGCCTGACGCTCGTGCTTAATGCTGATGAGGTCACTTTAGAGCGGAATCTCTCCCTCATTATGGTCGTAGGAGAAGCGATGCGTCATAATGTTGGCACAACAGCAAGAGCGGCAAAGGCACTGTCAAAAGCCAAGGTCAATATTGAAATGATCAACCAGGGCTCTTCAGAGGTCAGCATGATGTTTGGCGTCAAAGCGGCTCAAGAAAAAGAAGCCGTTCAGGCCTTGTATGAGGAATTTTTCTCTATGTCTACTGTACCTGTCTCCATTTAATTAGCAGACTGTCAGATCTCCGGATCGGCAGTCTTTTTGATCTAACGCGCTTCGAGCTGATTTGCGCATTAAAGTATATCTATTTCTCGTTTGATTTTGTATGATAGAGACAAATCAACTACCGTTCCGGCCTTTGATCGGAGCTACAAGGAGTCCTAAAACAATGCCTCGTCAACAACTATTAAAACAGTTTCGCAATTTTCATGATGCTTCTACAAGTATTTTAAACATGATGAGTCAATTCATTGATGTGAATACACTGTTTATTGCTAAAAATGATCAAAACACCAATCAGATTGTAAAGGTGCTAAATCATGACGAGCAGCTTCTTGAAGAAGGGGAAGAACTTCCTTACGAAAAGACATTTTGCAAGCTGGCGGTCGATTATCAGGATACACTGGTGATCCCTGATATTTCATTGGATGACCGTTCTAGATACTTAGAGGTCACGAAACGGCTTCAAGCCGGCTCGTTCATTGGGGTTCCCATTGATTTTACAGATGGCACGAACTACGGAACGATTTGTGGACTTGATCTAAGGGCGCAGCAGTTTACAGAAGAGCATGTGTATATGTTTGAAACGATGGCTTCTTTATTAAGCTACGTCCTTGAACTCGACCGTGCCAACCGGCAGATTCAGCAATTATCTGTACCGATCGTACCAGTTGTTGACGGTGTCGCCGTGCTCCCTCTTCTTGGTGATATCGAAGAGACACGTGCTCAGCATATTTTAGAAACCATTTTACAGGAAAGCTACAGGCTGTCGCTCTCTCATCTGGTCATCGATGTATCGGGAACAAAACGCCTGAATGAACAAAGCATTCAATATTTGGTCAGCTATGCGCAAACGCTGAGACTTTTAGGGATTTCGGCTGTATTAACAGGTGTTAAGCAAGACCTTGCTTTAAGTGCGATTCAGTCTAATATTTCATTTAAAGACATCACCATTCGTAAAGATTTACCGCAAGCGCTAGCTCATATCGGCTTAACGTTTACCAAAAATGAATAAGTGATGATTTTCAAAAGGGCTAGAGATTTTGTTTTAGCCCTTTTCTTCTGGAAACGGCAGTCGAATGGTAAATGTTGTTCCTTTGTTTTTTTCACTTTTCATATCGATATGCCCTTCATGCAAGTCCACAAGCTGCTTCACAATGGACAAACCCAGTCCGTATTCTCCATACGGTGTATTCGTTCTGGAGATATCCGCTTTATAAAAACGTTCCCATATATGTTTGACTTCGTCTGGCGCAATGCCAATGCCCGTGTCTTCAATTTCAATGACCGTCTCTTGATTCTCTTGTTTCCCTCTTAAGGAAATATGGCCGCCTTCTGTGAATTGAATGGCGTTCTTTGTGATATTGACAAGGATTTGAATGAGCCGGTCATAATCTGCGTATACCTTTTGTTCAGGATCAACGTCTACGATCAGCTGATTGTTTTTCTCTTCAGCGATTCGGCTCAGCTGCTCTTTGATCACTTCAAACGTATCAATGAGTGGATAGTGAAATTTTTGAAGGGTAATTTGATTCGATCTGATTTTCTCATAATCCATATTCTCATTGACAAGGCGCAACATTCGTTTTGTCTCGTCTGTGATTAAGGCATAGCATTTCTCTTTCTCTTCTGCCGGCACATCCGCTGTGTTCAGCCATTCTACCAACCCTCGAATGGTGGTCAGCGGCGTTTTTAATTCGTGAGACACATCAGCGATGAATTGACGTCTCCGCTTTTCAAGCCGGTCAATTTCCTCTCTTGATCGTTGGAGGCGTTCGGCCATCATATTAAAATCCTCACTAAGTGTGCCAATTTCATCAAGGTGTTTGTTTTCAAGGTTGATATTGTAATCGCCTTGTGCAATCTTTTCAGTCGCCTCTCTCAACTTTTTGATTCGCTTCACATGAAATTTAGATAGAAACAGACTGAGAATAAAGGTAATCGTCAGTGCCACAAATACGATGATATACAGATAGCGGTTCATCTGGGCGATGAGCTGTTCAGCTCCTTGAATCGGAGCAATGAGGACGACTCCGCCCTTCAGCTTCCCATCCTCCATGACAGGGAGCGCCACAAGTGATGCCTCTTGATCGAGGCGGCGTGAATCACTCCGCTTCACGATGATTTGCTCTCCTTTTGAGAGCTTCACCCATAAATCCTTTGTCAGCAAAGCTTCATGCGGAGGCATCCCCTGCTGCTGAGACAGAACATCCCCTTTCTCATCAAACACGAAAAAGCGAATTTGTCTTGTCGAGAGAATATCTTCAAATGGACGCAGACGGAAGATCATCTCGGTTTTAGGCAGCTGTTTAAAATTCTGCAAGATTTCATTGCCATAGGAGCTCATTTCATCGACCCTGTTTTGATAGGCAATATCTTTCACAAAATGAGATAAGAGGGTGCTGATAATCATGATGGCGATGAGCAATAACCCAAGGTGGCTAATCAGCAGCTGATAAAAATATTTAATCTTCATCGAACTTATACCCTACGCCCCATACTGTATATAAAAAGGGCTTAGGCCCGTCTCCAATTTTTTGGCGAAGCCGTTTAATATGAACATCAACCGTCCGTTCATCTCCATAAAATTGATATCCCCAAATCTGTTCCAGTAATTGCTCGCGCGAAAACACTTGCCGAGGATGGTGAATAAAAAAACACAGCAGATCATATTCCTTTGGCGTCAAGTTCTCAATACGCTCTCCATCTAGAAAGACTTCTCTCGTTTTCTTATCTAATTGAAAATACGCTGTCTCCAGCCGTTCGTCCTCTTTCACCTTTTCTAGAGTGGATGTATGAGCAAAGCGTCGTTTCACCGCTTTGATTCTTGCCATTAAGGTCAAAGGACTAAAGGGTTTGGTCACATAATCATCTGCTCCAAGATCAAAACCAAGCACCTGATCAGACTCAGTTTCCTTTGCCGTCAGCATAATAATCGGAACATCACTGATCTTGCGCACCTTTTGACAAATGGTCAAACCATCCATCGACGGAAGCATGACATCTAAGATGAGCAAATCCCAATCCTCCTCTTGCTGAAACCGATTCAGTCCTTCTAGTCCATCATGAACGAATTCTACTTGAAACCCCTCTCTTTGAAAAAACATATCTGTCATTGTACAAACGCTCTGATTGTCTTCAATCATTAATATTTTCATCATCAGCCTCCGCTGTTGCTTGTTTTTCTTTATGTAGCTTTATTTTACATGTTCCTTCTCAAATCTCAATTGGATTCAAACGATTTCATGAACTTATCATGGTTTGGTCATCTTTTATTCATACTTTTTGATGGCGTTGGATGTTGAGGTAAATCACACTTATTTTTGTTATACAAAAAGGCTCATCTCGATTGATGAGCCTTTTCCTTACTAATCCAGCAGCTGCAGATAAGAAGAGTCGTTTGCCGCTTCAATTGCTTGTAGGATCTGCTGTGCATGTGATGCGTCTATGACACTGCTTAACTTTTGCATGATGTCTTCTTTCGATAATGCGTGTCCGGGTGCTCCCCGCGGGATATCGACCCGCCTGCTGATGGTGGTGCCGTCAGATAAGGTGAGCTTCACAATGGTAAAGCGTCCTTTTGGGACAGCGTCTGGATGGGGGTCTATTGTTTGATCATATCCTCTGCTGACCCGCTTCATCCATGTCCGCATCTCGGGTGAAATGGTTTTTTTCGTAAAGGCATCCAGTGATAAAGTGTGTCCAAACACCGCAAGTGCGATGACGTACTCGACACTGAATCGTCCTTCTTCTCCAGTCAAGGGCGTCCGCTCCGTGAGCGCCGCATCTCCGCCAGGCGGAAAAATGACGTCGACCTGTTCAATCTGATCCTGTATGGAAGGGCGTTCTTTCACCAAAAATTCAATCGCTTCTGCTGCATGGTGCGCGGCGGAGCAGAACGGATATACTTTGAACCATAACCCTGGCGAGACAATGCGCCATATAGAACCATAGCCTTCTAGCAACCGTTTTTCCGCCAGCTCCTGATCTCCATAGAGTGAAAAGAAACCATTCTCCCCATCAAGAACCGATTCATTCCCGCCAAAACCTGAACAAGCTAAATCCATGGACCACACGGCTGTTTTAGCGGCTAAGCCAGCTTGTAATGGTTTCATATCAGAGCCAAACTGCTTTCGCATTCCGGATGATTGCGCTCCGGCAAAGCCGATCGCTTTTGTCAGCTCTTCTCGTGAGACTTGTTTCAAATAGCCGATAGCACATACTGCCGCAATGGCTCCGAGGGTTCCGGTATTATGCCAGCCCCGCTCATAATGCGCCTTGCCGATGGATTCGCCAAGCCTTGCCATCACTTCGACACCTGTTATGTAGGCGGCTAAAAATCGTTCGCCGTATCCTTTGTCGTCTGTCAGCTGTGAAAGCAATGCCGGGATGATGACCGCACTCGGATGTCCTCTCACATCTGAATGCACATCATCATAATCAAGGGCATGGATGAGGTAGCCGTTTAGCATTGCTGCGGATTGACGGCTGATCTTCTTACCCTGTCCAATGACGGGAACCTGCGCTGCCCCGCCTTCTTTTTCAACAAGCTGCATCAGCTTCTGAATCCCTTCATCCTCTTTCGCAGCAAGCGCTGCTGCCGCAGCGTCTAATAGACCGTTTTTGGCCATTTGTATGGCCCGCTGATCTTGCAGCGGATCAGCTGAAAGCACAGCCTCTGCCAGCTGTTTCGTTAGTTCCATGATGGTGACTCCAAAGCCCGAATGGCAAGCTCGGCAAAGAAAGCAGCAGCGACTGGAAGTGCGTCTTCATTTAACGTAAAGGCAGGATGATGCCATTCCTCGGTGCCGTTTGTCCCCATCCATACAAAAAAGCCTGGAATGCGCTCTTGATAAAGGGCAAAGTCTTCTCCGCCGGGTGACTGCTCTGCCTGTGCTACTGTGAGATCAAGTGCACCAGCCGTTTCTTCTACAACCTTTGTCAGGCGCTCGTCATTCATCACAGAAGGCAAATAGGGATGCCATCTCACTTCTGCCTTTGCGCCAAACCCTTCTGCAATCCCGCTTACGATTTGTTTCATGAGATCTGGAATCATCGCTCTCACTTCTGGCTCAAACGTACGAACGGTTCCTTCCATCTCGACACGGTCAGGAATCACATTCCATGACGTCCCGCCTTGAATACGTGTAATGCTGACAACCGCATGATGCAATGAGCTAATGCGGCGGCTGACGATTTGCTGGAGGGCGCTTGTGATCTGCCCGCTGATGGCAATTGGATCCACTGTGTGATTCGGAATCCCTGCATGACCGCCTGTTCCTTTAATATCGATTTCAAATCGATCGACACTTGCCATTAATGCTTTTTCTCTGATGCCGATGGTGCCAACTGGCAGGTCAGGTTTGTTATGCATACCGAAAATTGCATCCACCCCATCTAAAACACCTGCCTCTATGACGTGTTTCGCCCCTTGAGCGACCTCCTCAGCCGGTTGGAACAAAATGCGGACCGTTCCTTTGATCTCGTGTTTACGCTCGTTTAATAAGACCGCCGCACCAAAAATCGAAGCTGTATGAAAATCATGACCGCATGCATGCATTTTGCCCGGTTCCTTTGAAGAAAATGGTTCGCCAGATGCTTCTTCAATCGGAAGTGCATCAATATCGGCTCTCAGGGCAATTGTCGGTCCCTCTTGTTCTCCCTTTATTTCACAGACAATCCCTGTTTGAAGAGCTGGGACATCGAGTACAGTGATCCCTTCCTTTTCTAACCAGCGGCGCAGTTTCTTTGTCGTTTCATATTCTTCGAATGACAATTCTGGATGCTCATGAAGCGCTCGGCGAATGTTAATTAAACGTTTGTTTAAGGCTTCATTTCCTATTGATTTCACTGGACATTCACCCCTCTTAAGAATAAAAAGCAGCTTATGCTTCTTCAGCCGCTGCTTCTTTTTGGATAAATCGTTTTGTTCGTTCATTCTTCGTTTTATCAAATAGTTCTGTTGGTGTCCCCTGCTCAATAATATGACCATCCGCCATGAAAATCACATGGTCTGCCACTTCTCTTGCAAACGCCATTTCATGTGTGACAATGATCATAGTTGTTTCTTGAATCGCAATGGATTTAATGACCTGAAGCACACCTGAGACGAGCTCTGGATCTAATGCTGACGTCGGTTCATCCAGTAAAATCGCATGTGGATCAACAGCTAACGCACGGGCAATGCCAATCCGCTGCTGCTGTCCGCCAGATAACGTGACCGGATAGCTGTCAGCCTTTTGTTCTAGCCCCACCTGCTTTAATAGCTTCATACCGATCTCATTCGCCTGCTGTTTCGTCATTTTTTTCGTCACAAGCAGTGATTCTGTAATGTTTTGTAGGGCTGTTTTGTTTTTAAATAGATTATAGTTTTGAAACACCATGGCCGTTTGTTGACGGAGGTGATGTGCTTCTTTACGTGTATATTTGGACGCATTCAGCTTCGCATCGCCAATTTCAATCATGCCTTCATCTGGCGTTTCTAATAAATTTAAGCAGCGCAGTAAGGTTGATTTACCGGAGCCAGAAGGTCCGATAATGGCCACAACCTGCCCTTTTTGTACGTCAAGATTGATTCCGTCCAAGACGACAAGGTCGCCGAATGATTTCTTCAAATTGGTGAGCTTGATCATGTCCACACCTCCTTAATTCCGGTAAGGTTTGCTGATTTTTCGTTCAAATAGGTCTTGCAGGAAGCTATAAATGATGGTCAGCACCCAGTACACAATCCCTACGGCTAAATAGGTTTCAAAGTATTTATAGTTCGCCGAGGCAATCATCTTCCCTTGTGCAAACATTTCTGCCACCCCGATGGTAAAGGCAAGAGATGTTTCTTTTAAAAGACCGATAAAGGTATTTCCCGTCGCTGGAATCGCATTTCTAATTGCCTGCGGGAAAATAATTCTGACGTAAGACTGCCATCTTGTCATGCCGACAGATAGGCAGGCCTCAAGCTGCCCTTCATCCACAGAATTGAGTGCCGCTCTGAAAATTTCTGCTAAGTACGCTGAGTTTTTAATACTTAATCCGATAATGACCGCTGTTAAGGCATCCATTGAGGTCATCGCAGGGAATAGCTGCGGAAGACCAAAATAAATGAGAAAGAGCTGAACCAAGGTTGGAACCGCTCTGAAGAAAGAAATATACAGCTTGGCAAATTGGTATAGGACAGGTATCCGGTTTTTTGTAATGAGAGCGAATACCACACCAATGATAATGGCAAATACCATGGAGACAATCGCCATGAAGATCGTTATCGGCAAGTATTGAATCAAGGTCGGAAAAACCGTCACCATATACTGCCAATCAATGTTATTCATGTCTGCTGTTCACCGCCGCTGTCTTTATTTTTCGATCGGCACTGTGACATCGTCTTTGAAATATTTCTCAGACAATTTCTTAAGTGTCCCGTCTTCTCTTAATTCTTTGATGGCTTTGTTAAATTCTTCTCTTAGCTTGTTATGCTTTTCATCTTTGGCAAATGGATAGCCCACTTCTTCATACACAATGGGGTTGCCTACGATCTTCAGTGGAAGACCTGTTTTTTCAATCTGAGCAAGTAATACACTGCGTCCGTTGACGTAAGCATCCACGCGGCCATTTGCCACTTCATTTAATACGCCGTCTTGCGTTTCATATGTTTTGATATTGATTTTCTTATCTGGGTCTTTGCTCTCTAGGTTTTTGGCATGGTTTGAGCCAAGAACCGCCGCCACTGTTTTTCCTTTTAAGTCGTCAAGACCTTTGATGTCGTTGTTGTCCTTTTTCACGATGATTTGTGTTCCTGCGTAAGCGTACGTATCTGTAAAGTTAAACGTTTGTTTACGCTCATCTGTGATCGCTACTTGGTTTGACACTGTATCCAGCTTACCAGATGTCAGCTGCCCCATGAGTCCGCTGAATTCACTCAGCTGCCAGTCTAGTTTGTAGCCCAGCTTTTTCGCAATCGCTTCTGTGACTTCGACATCAAATCCAACAAGCTTGCCGTTTTCTTTATAAGCAAATGGATAACTTTGTCCTGTTGCGCCTACTTTTAACACTTTTTCGTCTTTGCCTTCACTTTGATTGTTGCCGCCGCAAGCTGCTAAAACCGCAAGCATTGCCGCAAATAGAACGACTAGCCACTTTTTGTTTTTCATGTTCGTAAACCCTTCTTTCCTCTTATGGTTGTGTCATATCTGATCTTAATTGTTTTTTAAAATAAACCGTGATATGGCCCTTGCCTAAATCCTTTTCACCTGCTCTGACGTAGCCTTTTCGCTCATACATATCCATGAGCCACGGATGCTTATCTGCTGTACCGAGAGACACATATGGTACCTTCAGTGTATCCCTTAGCACTTCGGTTTCAACCCATTCCAGCAAGGCAGAGCCTGTGCCTTTTTTAGCGGCTGGTTCTGAGGCAAACCACCAGATGTGCGGGACGCCGAACGGTCCTGGCTGCTCTCCCCAAGGCATACGGAGTGATAAGGTGGATAGAATCTCCCCGTTTTCTTCCATGACATAGCAAAGATTCTTTTGTACATTTTGCTGAACGAGAGCAATATCTGCATGTGCTGCTTTAAACTGGATGCCGAGCTCACGAATCGGCTCATAGGCTCTTGTTGTCAGTTCAAGCAGCGCTTCTGTATCTGCCTCTGTTGCCAGACGAAAAGTGTATCCCAACGTTAGTCACCTCATCCTTATGTCGTATAACGATTTTTTGGCTGCGTTAATCCGAGATTTTCTCGTAAGGTTTGTCCTTTGTATTCTGTTTTAAATAAGCCTCTTTCCTGAAGGATCGGGACGACGCGATCTACGAATACATCAAGTCCTTCTGGCAATAATGGCGGCATGACGTTAAAGCCGTCTGCTGCTTCCTCAGTGAGCCACGTTTCCATGACATCTGCTAGCTGCTCCGGTGTTCCAATGAAAATATGATGACCGCGAGAGCCGGCAACAGATTGGTAGAGCTGGCGAATGGTCAGGTTGCCGGTTCTCGCCATATTCATCACAAGATCAAAGCGGCTTTTCACCGCATTTGACGTGCTTGGATCAATCTCTGGAAGCGGCCCGTCTAATGGATACTGGGAAAGGTCAATACCACCTAAGTAGTTTTGCAAAATGCTTAGACCAATCTCAGGAACAATCAGCTCTTGTAATTCTTCATACTTCGCTTTTGCTTCTTCCTCTGTATCGGCAATGATTGGGAAGATGCCCGGCATGATGCTGACGTCCTCTCTAGCACGTCCAGCAGCCTCTACTTTCCCTTTCAAGCTTTGATAAAATTCCTTCGCCTTATCGAGATCGTTTTGGGCAGTGAAAATAAGCTCAGCTGTTTTGGCTGCAAGCTTTTGACCATCTTCGGAAGACCCTGCTTGAATGATCACCGGATGTCCTTGCGGCGTACGTGATACGTTGAGCGGGCCCCGTACAGAGAAGAACTCACCCTTGTGCTGCAGCTCATGAAGCTTACTAGACTCGAAGAATTTTCCCGTTTCTTGGTTTCTCACAAGTGCGTCCTCTTCCCAAGAATCCCAAAGGCCTTTGACGACCTCTACGAATTCTTCTGCTCGCTCGTATCGTTTGTGATGCGCTAAATGCTCTTCTCCGCTAAAATTTTTTGCTGTTTCTTCAATAGAAGAGGTGACCACATTCCATGCAGCTCTGCCGCCTGATAAATGATCAAGTGAGGCAAACTGTCTCGCAATATGGAATGGCTCACTGTATGTAGTGGATGCTGTTGCTGCTAAGCCAATTGTAGAGGTAGACTCTGCAATGGACGAAAGCAGTGTAAGCGGTTCAAATCTCGTTAATACGTTCGGATGAGAGGTTTGATTAATCGATAAGCTGTCGGCTAAAAAGAGCAAATCCAGCTTTCCTTCCTCTGCTTTTTTTGCTAATTGTTTAAAGTAATCAAGATTCATAGCTGCATCTGGTACTGCATTCGGATGTCTCCAAGAGGCGACATGATGTCCAGTTCCTGCGATGAATACGCCTAGCTTGAGCTTCCTTTTCGGCTGAGACACTTGTTCTTCATCCTTTCTATATCCTGCTATATCAAACTGAAGTCCTCATAAGATACATTTTTCTGATTGAATTAATCGGTTTTAACAATAAAAAAAGGGCAAATGTTGCGAAAAATGAAAAATAATTATTACTATATGCCCTTTTTACATGATTGTCAACCGCCTTCTGAACCTCCAAAATAAGGGATTTCACAAGCCATTACGGTGTATCAATTTCAATATTTCCGATGAGCCGGTCCGTCGTATGTGTCATCAATTGACTGCGCTCCAGCATGTTATGGGCGATAACAGAATGAGTTGAAGACGTTGTGCGAATGGCAATCGCCTTTTGAGGAGATAGATTGATGATATTATTCCGCAGCACACGTGCCGATGCGGCTTGGTCAATAAAAATCGCCGTCGGCTGGCCGATCGAACGATTTAAATAAAAGCGGTTATCTCCAATCTGTGGTGAGCCATTTTTAATATACATCACTACATATAAGGATGTTTCTTCAAAGGAATTATCTTTAATTTCTAAAGGCCCCGTCGTGCTGCTGTATACAGCGTAGTTTTGGTAGTGCTTAAAGCGATTCCGCCATATGAAAGCCTTTGCATTTCCTGTAACACTGATCGTATACGAAGACGTGAGCTGCGTTTGCCCTTCTTGAATAAAGTGATTGCCGTTGATCCCAGCTTCTCCCTCCTGTACCCATATCCCTCTGCTGAATTCTTTGAATTGATTGTGCTGGATCAGGATATTCGTTCCTCTCACCATCGCCGCATCGATGACAGAGTAGATCGTATTGTTTGAAAAGACGACGCTATCCGATTGATAGATACGCAGGGATGTGCTTCTCAGGCGTGTATTCGTCCCTGATTCAATATGATTTCCTTCTATTAGAATGCGATTCGCCATGTAAACGGACACTGCCGCATCTTCAAAAAGACTGATCTTATTGCCTGTGATGTGAACGCTGTCTCCCCTCACATCAATGCCTTTTTCAAACCCCTCAATCATATTGCCAATAATGATCACATTGTTTTCCGTTTGACCAAGCGAGACACCTAAGCTCGTAATCCCTGCTTTTGTTACGCCCCCTCCCACTGCACGGATCAAATTGTTTGCAATGATTGTTTCGGTGGCGAAGCCATAGGAAATACTGCTATCTGTATGATTACCTTCAATGATCACACCATAGCCGTTGAAGTTATAAATGGAGCTTGCTGCACCACCTCTAACGATGTTATTTCGAATCTGAATATTCAGCGGTTCTTCCATATTGATCGCACTTTCTCCGTAACCTTCAATATCAATCCCCATTCTCGGCTCGACCCCGTTGACTCCTGCTCTTTCCAGCAGACAGTCCTCGACAATGACCCCATCGCAGCCTGTAATCGATATATTATTTCGTCTTGAATCCATGATGGTGCAGCCAGAAATGTGAATAGACGAAGCCGGCGAGTACGATTCAATCTGTGTCAATAAACCGTGGGGACTGACAATGATGCCGTCTCCCGTACAATTCTTTATTTGCACATGATTCACATTTACATGGGAGGCGCCTTCAATACATATGCCAAAGCCCCACTCATGGGTTTTTCTTTCAGCGGGGAGTGACTTGTACACATGCTCATGACGATCCCCTTCAATCCGCCCGCCCCGGATGGTCACATGCTGAACCTTCCCTATATAAAAGGCCGCATACCCCCACGAATCATTTGGTTTTACCTTTATCACAGCGTCTGATGCCATCTCAATGCATATATGACTTGGCACCCGTATGCCTGCACCCCGGAAAGGAAAAAATGGATCACTTCTGTACACCGCATCTACCAGATACGTTCCACTCGGCAGCCAGACGTGGGAGTAGCCTTGTGCTTTCGTCCATTCTAAGCATTCATTGAGTTTGGCTGTACAGTCCGTTTTCCCGTCAGCAATCACACCAAAATCTAGTACATTGACAACCGGTTTTTTCAGATCAGATTCATTTAATTCCCCCAACCAAAATCCCTCCTTTTCACACATGTCCTCTCATCATCCTATGCATGTGGGAAAGGTTTGCCTGTACAATACTTCAAATTTTATATAAATTCTTCTGGAATAACTTTCCGATAATTTTCACTTGAATGAATTTTTAATAATTTTGAGTCTTTACGCCTATTGATCTAACATTTTCCTGTTTTAGAATAGTTTTATATTGACACAAGAACTATACAAGAATATCATTTTTCTCATATCTCTTTTTTTAAGAAAGGATCTATGCCATGTCTACAATTGATCACGATAAAATTGTTAAAAGTGTGCCTCAAAAAGGTTTTTTTGGACATCCTAAAGGACTTTATACACTGTTTTTCACTGAATTTTGGGAGCGTTTTTCTTATTATGGCATGCGTGCACTGCTTATTTATTATATGTACACAGAGGTGACAAAAGGCGGTCTTGGCTTTGACCAGACGACAGCCAATTCGATCATGTCTGTCTACGGTGCCCTTGTCTATATGTCAGGAGTGATTGGTGGATGGCTCGCCGACCGGGTATTCGGTTCGTCCAGTACGGTCTTTTATGGCGGGGTCTTCATTATGCTTGGTCATGTCATTTTGGCTCTGCCAAGCGGAGCAACAGCGCTCTTTATTAGTATGGGGCTGATTATTATTGGGACAGGTCTTCTGAAGCCAAACGTTTCAAACATTGTCGGTGACCTGTATACAAAAACGGACCCTCGCAGGGATTCGGGGTTTAGTATTTTCTACATGGGAATCAACATGGGTGGTTTTATTGCGCCATTAATTGTCGGAACACTCGGTCAAAAAGTGAATTTCCATCTTGGTTTCTCACTCGCTGCCGTTGGTATGCTTGTTGGACTCATTACGTTTGTGATCACGAAAAAGCCGAATCTTGGTCTTGCTGGCACCTATGTCACAAATCCACTATCAGCCGCTGAACGCAAGAACATCAAAATTTTCGGCACATTGATCGTGATTGTGCTCGCTGTTTTTGCTGTCATTGGTATCCAAACAGGCGCTCTTACCATTAACCTATTCACTTGGTTTGTCAGTGTCCTTGGCGTCCTCATTCCGATTGTTTACTTTATTGTGATGTATTTCAGTAAAAAGACGAGCGCAGTGGAGCAATCCAGGGTACTCGCTTATATTCCATTGTTCCTAGCTGCGGTGATGTTCTGGGCCATTCAAGAACAAGGCTCAAACATTTTAGCCACATATGCGGATCAACGAACAAACTTGAATTTCTTTGGGATGACACTGGCCTCTTCTTGGTTCCAATCATTGAACCCGATCTTTATTGTGCTGCTGTCCCCAGTATTTGCTTGGTTATGGGTCAGACTTGGAAAGAAACAGCCGTCTACCCCGATTAAGTTCTCACTTGGCCTACTGTTTGCTGGGTTATCCTTTATCATCATGATCATTCCTGCATACATGTCTGGTCCAAACACACTGGTGAGTCCATTATGGCTCGTTCTGAGCTTCTTCCTTGTTGTGATCGGAGAGCTCTGCTTGTCACCAGTTGGTTTGTCAGCGACAACCAAGCTTGCACCTGCTGCCTTCTCAGCGCAAACAATGAGCCTTTGGTTCCTTTCAAATGCGATGGCACAGGCAATTAATGCACAAGTGGTCAAACTGTTTGATAAAGTGCCAGAAACCGTTTATTTCGGTATCATCGGCCTCATCGCCATCATTTTATGTGGTGTCATGCTGATGCTTACACCAGTGATTAAGAAAGCGATGAAAGGCGTTCATTAAAAAAGAAGCCTCCCGACAGGGGGGCTTCTTTCATATTGTTGACAAAGGGCTAAAATGACCTTTATTTTAGCCCTTTGTCTTCTTTTGTTGATGGTTTAAAACCGAATCTCATCATCTCCACGAATTTGCAGTTTGAGCGGTTCGCTTTTCACTTGATGTTTCTTCACATAGCGGTGATAGACGACATATCCAATGATCATGAGTGGTACGCCGACATATAACCCGATACGCTGCTCCGGATCAAAGGCAAGGCTGACCAATACGATCGTATTCATCGTGATCGCAATGATCGGCAGAACCGGATAAAGGGGTGTTTTAAATTTCAAATTTTCCAGCTTTCCGCCTGCTTTCAAATATCTCCTGCGGAAAAGCAGCTGTGATAATGTAATTGTGATCCAGCCAGCCTGGGCACTCATTCCGGCAATTGAAACAATCCAGACAAAGACGGTTTTCTCTGCAAAGAACCCAGATAATAGCGAAATCCCTGTAAACAGGAAGGTAAGCAGTAAGGCATTCATCGGAATACCGCGCCGATTCACTCGTCTGAACGCCTTTCCTGCCATTCCTTCCTTCGATAAGGAGTACAGCATTCTCGTTGAAGCATACAAGCCAGAGTTTGCAACAGATAATAAAGCAATGATAATGACAAAGTTCATGATATCTGCCGCATAAGGAATTCCTGTTCTCTCAAACACGGTGACAAATGGACTTTCCAGCACACCAGCTTCCTTCCAAGGCACCATACCCGCTAATACGAAAACAGATAAAACGAAAAAGACGAGTGTACGCCAAACCGTCTGATGAATAGAACGAGGAACGGTTTTCTCAGGGTTTTCACTCTCCCCTGCCGCAATCCCGATCAGCTCTGTCCCTTGAAACGAAAAATTCACCGTGATCATCGTGACCACAACAGCAAGCAATCCATTTGGAAACAGTCCATCACTTACAAAGTGACTGAAGTAAGGAGCCGGTTCCCCGCTCGTCGTTTGAATGAAACCAAACATCGCCGCTCCGCCTACACCAATAAATAATAAAATGGCAACAATCTTAATGGTTGAAAAGAAAAATTCCGACTCCCCGAACGCTTTCGCAGATCGGGCATTTAATAAGAAAAGACACAGCCCAAATATGAAACACCAGATCCACACATCCACTTGCGGGAGCCAGCGCCTCATCAGCTGTCCTGCTGATAAGAATTCAAGTGCGACGGTTGCCGCCCAGCCGAGCCAATAAATCCAGCCAACAGCAAAACCAGCGGCAGGACTGACAAATTTGGTCGCATACGTGTGAAACGACCCCGAGACAGGAAGTGCAACTGACAGCTCTCCAAGACACAGCATGGTTAAATACATAATCAATCCACCCACAATATAAGAAAGAACGGCTCCGACTGGACCTGCTTGTCCAATCGTATAGCCCGTTCCTAAGAAAAAGCCTGTCCCAATGACACCGCCAAGTGAAATCATAAATAAATGGCGGGAGGTCATCGCCCTTTTCAATTGTTCAGGCTGATTTTGTCCAACATCCACAATGATGCCCTCCTTCTTCTAAGATGCTCTGTTATCAAAACATGTCTCCATGTGATTCATTCCATTTTTAAAACAACCTACTAATTATACATCTTTTATAATAAATATGCTTCCTTCTATGGTCACTGTCACAAAGTCTTTATTTTAGTAATGTTCGCACAAATGGGCGGTGGGTCTGAGCATTTGATAGGTTGCCATTTATCCAAAATGTTTTCACAAAAAAACCAGCGTGCAACTTTATCTTTACACACTGGTTGTTCATTTCGCTCTTTTCGAGTCTCATTTCAGACATTTCTTATGATCACTATAAGACACCACTGTTTAAACATCCACAAGTCATACTTCTTTCAGCAGACCTGCTTTGATAAAATCATCTATTTCCTGAAAGCAACAATTTTTCGATTCAGCGTGAAAAGCCGCAGAATATGGATTGGCAAATCCATGCTTTCCCTCTACTATTGTCACGCGAAGCTCATCCTTTTTCTCCAAAACACTCGCAACCTCCCGAGGGTTAAAGGATGCTTCGACCTCTGGGAAAAATAACAGCGTTTTGCAGGCAGGCGTAATATCGACGTAATCTCTGATCCTTGAACCATAAAATCCAATGACTCCGGTAAACAACTGATCATATTGGCTGCATCGCCAGGCAATTGTTGCCCCCACACTAAAACCTAGTAGAAATATGTTTATCTTTGGATTTTTTGTTTTCAACTCTTTTGCTACATTCAGTACGCTCTTTACCGATTCATCAAAACCAACTTTATTCATAAAGTAGCCGTAAGCCTCATTCTCACTGGCATAAGGGAAGTGTTTGACCTGTCCCAATAAATGAGGACAGTAGACCTCAAAACCAGCTTTTTCAAAATGATCGATCTTCCTCTTCATATGATCATTTATTCCGTATATTTCGTGTATTAAGATCATGACGGGTTTTTGTTTTGATGTTTGCAAATGATCACACTTCCCTTTTATACTTTGGTTCACTGGAGGATCGTTTCCTTTATTTTCTTACAAGTCAAATGAATCTAATGTCAAACATCACCTTAACTCTTTCGATGTGATGATCATAGCATATTTCCCCATTAAATAGTCTATCTAACATTCTCACCACTCGATTGATCTTAATGACCGCTTGAGTTCGTGTTTTGTTGTATTCATCTTTTGATTTGGTATAGTTCTATCGGTTGTCCGAGCATAAAGTTGGTGAGATTCGCTCAAGATAATTTCAAATGCTTTACTTTTAGGTTGCTTCTCTGTAAGATCATATGTTGTAAATACCAACAAGAAAAGTGGGGAATAAAATGAAAAAAATGTTCTTTGCCATTATGCTAGGCGCTTGTGTTGCATTGATCACGGCATGTGGATCAGGTGCAAACGACAACGCGAATAAACAATCTGGGTCTAAGGAATCAGGTGACCTTTGGAAATCCATTCAGGATAAAGGCGTATTAACGATCGGTACAGAGGGTACTTATGCTCCTTTCACATTCCATGACAAAAAGACAGATAAATTAACTGGCTACGATGTAGAGGTCATCACAGAAGTAGCAAAACGTCTAGACTTAAAACCTGAATTCAAAGAAACACAATGGGACAGTATGTTTGCTGGACTGAATTCAAAACGTTTTGACGTGGTAGCGAACCAAGTTGGTAAAACTGGACGTGAAAATCAATACGAGTTCTCTGATAAATACACAACGTCTCAAGCCATAGTTGTGACAAAATCAGATAACAACGACATCAAAAAACTATCTGATGTCAAAGGAAAAAAAGCAGCACAATCATTAACAAGTAACTACAATAAGCTTGCTACAGATGCTGGCGCTAAGATTGAAGGCGTTGAAGGTCTTGCACAATCCATTCAATTGATTCAGCAAGGACGTGCTGATCTGACGTTCAATGACAAATTGGCTGTATTGAACTACTTGAAAACAAGCGGTAACAAAAACCTAAAAGTTGCATTTGAAACAGGAGATCCTCAAGAAACCTATTTTGCCTTCAGAAAAGGCAGCGGCGAAGTCGTTGACAAAGTGAATGGCGCATTAAAAGAAATGAAGAAAGACGGTACTCTCGCGAAGATTTCTAAGAAATGGTTTGGTGAAGATGTTACAAAATAATACCCTAGGAGTCGTCATTCCTTGGGATCTTCTTCAGCAATCTTTCTGGCCAATGGTGATGCAGGGAATTTATTATACAATTCCCCTCGCCATCATTGCCTTTATCATCGGTATTTTTATTGCGCTTGTGACAGCTCTTGCTAGAATGTCTAAAATCAAAGCGCTCAGATGGATTTTTTCCATCTATGTGTCGGCCGTTCGCGGAACGCCGCTTTTTGTGCAATTGTTTATTATTTTCTATTTTTTTCCGACATTTAATATCACACTGGATCCATATCCAAGTGCGATTATTGCTTTTTCATTAAACGTAGGTGCGTATGCGTCGGAGATTATCCGTGCATCCGTCCTTTCTGTTCCAAAAGGACAATGGGAAGCTGGTTATTCCATCGGGATGACGCATCGCAAAACGCTCGTCCGTGTCATTTTACCGCAGGCGGTGCGTGTATCGATTCCACCGCTGTCTAATTCATTCATTAGTTTGGTGAAGGATACATCTCTTGCCTCCCAAATCCTCGTGGCAGAGCTTTTCCGTAAGTCTCAGGAAATTGCTGCGGCGAACTTGGATCAAATTTTGTTCATTTATATGGAAGCAGCCCTCATCTATTGGGTATTCTGCTTCATTCTATCGCTCGTTCAGCACCAAATTGAAAAACGACTTGATCGATATGTCGCAAGGTAAGGAGGGAACGACATGCTAACAGTCAAAGGCTTAAAGAAATCCTTTGGTGAAAATGAGATTCTAAAGTCGATTGATTTTACGATCAACAAAGGACAGGTTGTGGCCATCCTTGGTCCATCAGGTTCAGGAAAAACAACGATGCTTCGCTGTTTGAATGCACTTGAAACACCAAATGGCGGCTCCTTTACCTTCGATGATTTCTCGATTGATTTTTCGAAAAAAAATAAATCAGCTGATCTGCTGAAGCTTCGCCGCAAGTCAGGAATGGTGTTTCAGGATTATCACCTGTTTCCACACCGCACCGTGCTTGAGAACGTGATGGAAGGTCCTGTTCAAGTGCAGCGCCGGCCAAAGGAAACGGTTCGAAAAGAAGCCATCCAGCTCTTGCAAAAGGTTGGCCTTGAAGATAAAAAAGATCTGTATCCCTTCCAGCTTTCAGGCGGTCAAAAGCAGCGTGTCGGCATAGCCCGTGCACTTGCCATTCAGCCAGAGCTCATGCTTTTTGATGAACCAACCTCTGCGCTTGACCCTGAGCTTGTCGGGGAAGTGTTAAAGGTCATGAAGGATCTGGCCAAAGAAGGCTGGACAATGGCGGTTGTCACACATGAAATCAAATTTGCCCAAGAAGTGGCAGACGAAGTGATTTTTATTGATGGCGGCGTCATTGTCGAACAAGGTCCTCCGGAAGAAATTTTCAAACAACCGAAAGAAGAACGAACAAAGCAATTCTTAAACCGGATTTTGAATCCGGTATGATGAAAAAAGGCTGTTCTCACGTGATGAGAACAGCTTTTTTTATATCTCTTTTTGTAAGCGAAGCGCCAGTAGATCTTGCAACAGCAGTCTCGCTCCCTCTGGACTGATGACCAATCCACCTGATAGCACCTTGTTGGAGCATGTCACTTGCCCCGTCACTATACAAGGTTTGTCCTGCCAGTATGGTTTCATCACAATCTGGCCTTCTTCAAGATAGATCTCTATAAAATCTTGCGGGCGAATCTTCAGCCTTTTTCTAATATTCGTCGGAAGGACAACTCTTCCGAATTTATCTATATGCCTTACATCGTCTTCGTTTATCAAATTGACCCCCTCCTGCATCTCTAGATCTTATATAGGCGATTTCCCCCTTATCAGGCGATCAGCTAGATAAGTAGAAGTTGCAAGCTGATCCAGTGACTAAACACGCTTCCCATATATAATATATCTGTTTGGTGCAGGACCAATATAAGAAAAAGGATAACATGTGGTTAGGACAAGTTCTTCTTTTTTATGTTGCAGTGTGATGATACTTGTATCATCTTTCTTCACAATCTTTGTTTTTTCAATTTCATAAGTAAATCGACCGTATGAAAGCTCAATGACGAGTTGATCCCCTTTTACAAGTTCTCCTGTTCGTCTGAACACAGTATCTCGATGCCCAGATAAAACAATTTGTCCCTGTTCATTAGGAAAATAGCTCTCTTGATAATGTCCAACACCTTTTGCCAAATCATCTGCTTCTGTTCCTTCTACAATCGGCAACTCAGCCTTTAGTTTTGGAATGTGCAAAAGCCCAATGATTTCTCCAGCCTGCGGTGCAAAAGAAGACTCCTTTTGCTGGATGGCTGCTTGTGCAGACTGGAATGACTGATCGACTTCCCTTTGTCCATCAATGACCTTCAAATATCCAACAATCGCTAGACAAAGACCCGCCGTGATCAATATGGCAGAGATCAATTTTTGACACATGGACGTTTATCCGTTTCTTTTTCTTCTATTCCATACAATCAGGGCTGCACCTATTAAAACAAGGGCAAATCCTGCTAGTAAAAGGTTGTACATCGCTGTTGCGGTATTCGGAAGGTGATGACCCGGTGTATCCTTTTGCGGCTCAGAAGGTTGGTCTGGATTAGCTGGCACCTCTGGCACATGAGGTGGTTCCACCGTAGTTGAGTTTTCCGGTTTGTCTGGATCGTCTACATTTTCACCATTCACTACTGCGATATTTTGAATCGTTTGACCTTCATATTCTTTAGCAACCTTCGCTTCGAAAGTCACTGTATGCCATTTTGTATCTTGGATGTCACCAAATTGACCGGTCACTGTGCCTTTTGTGTAATCTCCATTGTCGTCATCTTTTGCATCTGTGACAGCTTGTCCGTCTACTTTTAATGATCCTTCGACATATTCAAGACCTTCTGGCAGTTTATCTGCGATAACTAAATCTTTGATGATACTGTCTTCTACACTATTTTTTGTTTTGATGGTGTAAAGGAGAGTGTCGCCTACCTGAACTTGTTTTTCATTTGTATTTCCTTTTGCTTTTTGAGAGATCTCAGATGTTTTGTCTGATTCAAGCTTTGGATCTCTTGGATCAATTTTTGTTTCGGTTGTTGGTTCGTCTGGCGGTGTATTATCGCCTGTTACTTTCGCTGTGTTTTGAATGGTTTTATCCGCTTGGCCTTTGGCGATCTTCGCTTCAAAGGTAACCGTATGCCAGTCCGTGTCTTTGATTTGGCCAAATTGACCGGTTACTGTGCCTTTTGTGTAATCTCCGTTGTCGTCATCTTTTGCATCTGTAACAGTCTGTCCATCTACCTTCAGTGATCCTTCAACATATTGAAGACCTGCTGGCAGTTCATCAGAAATCACGAGATTGTCAACGATGCTGTCTTCTTCAAGATTCTTTGTTTTGATCGTATAAAGCAGGGTATCGCCTACCTGTGGTGTCTTTTTATCTGTGTTGCCTTCTGCCTTTTTCTGAATGCTCGCTGATTTTTCTGATGATAGTTTTGGATCACGCGGGTAAATTTTTGTGTTCGTTGTCGGATCATCAGGTGGTGTGTTTTCCCCTGTGACGCTGGCTGTGTTATGAATGTCTTGACCAGCCTGTCCTTTTTCAACTGTCACTTCAAAGGTGACTGTATGCCAGTCTGTATCCTTGACATCACCAAAAGAACCTGTGACCTTTCCATCTGTGTAGTCTCCGCTATCGTCGTCTTTCACATCTGAGACAGATTCTCCATCAATTTGAAGGGACCCCGTGACATACTTCAACCCTTTTGGTAATTGATCTGAAATCACTAAATCTTTAATCAAACTGTCTTCTATCGTATTCTTTGTTTTAATTGTATAAAGCAGGGTATCTCCGACCTCTGGATGCTCTTCATCTGTGTTCCCTTCTGCTTTTTTCTGCAAGACCGCTGATTTTTCTGATTCAAGCTTTGGGTCACGAGGATAGATTTCTGTTTTTGTTGTCGGATCGTCTGGTGGTGTGTTGTTACCTGTGACGCTGGCTGTGTTTTGAATATCTTGACCAGATTGTCCTTTTTCAACCGTGACCTCAAAAGTCACTGTATGCCAATCTGTATCCTTAATGTCACCGAATTGTCCTGAGACGGTCCTATTTGTGACGTCCCCATTGTCTTGATCTTGCTCATCTGTAACCGCTTGTCCGTCTACCTCAAGTGAATTCGGCACATATGCTAATCCTTCTGGCAGTTCATCTGAGATCACTAAGTTTTCAACGAGACTGTCTTCTATCGTATTCTTGGTTTTAATTGTATAAAGAAGTGTGTCACCGACCTCCGGATGCTTCTCATCTGTATTACCATCTGCTTTTTTCTGCAAGACGGCTGTTTTTTCAGAAGTCAGCTTTGGTTCACGAGGATAGATCTCTACATTCGTTGTCGGCTCGTCCGGCGGTGTGTTGCCGCCTGTCACGTTGGCTGTATTTTGAATATCTTTGCCTGCCTGACCTTTGTCCACCGTCACTTCGAACGTCACGGTATGCCATGTCGCATCCTTCACTTCACCGAACGTTCCAGTAACAGTTCCATCTGTCATATCACCGTTGTCTTGATCTTTTGTATCTGTGACTGGATTCCCATCTATCTGTAGCGAATTTGGTACATAAGATAATCCTTGAGGTAACTTGTCAGAAATCACAAGATCTTCAATGACGCTGTCTTCAACAGCATTACGGGCTTGAATGGTATACAGTAATGTGTCGCCTACTTCTGGATGCTTCTCATCTGTATTACCATCTGCTTTTTTCTGTAAGACCGCTGCTTTTTCTGATTCAAGCTTTGGATCGCGCGGGTAGATTTCTATGTTCGTTGTTGGTTTGTCTGGCGGGGTATTTTCTCCCTTTACATTCGCTGTGTTTTGAATGTCTTTACCCGCTTGACCTTTTCCTACTTTCGCTTCAAATGTCACTGTGTGCCAACCAGTATTTTTCACGTCACCTATTTGACCAGTCACAGTGCCGTTTGTATAGTCACCTTTGTCTTGATCTTTGGCATCTGTTACACTTGCGCCATCCACCTTAAGCGAGCCTGGAACATAGGTTAAGCTGCTCGGAAGGTTATCTGATATGATCAGATTTTTGACAATACCATATTGCACGGTATTTTTTGCTTTAATTGTATAAAGCAGCGTGTCGCCTACTTCTGGATGCTTCTCATCTGTGTTGCCCTCTGCTTTTTTCTGTAAGACAACAGATTTTTCTGATTCAAGCTCTGGAGGATATGGATCAAATTCTGGTTTCACCCGTGAAGCTAAGTCGTAAGATAATGAATTACCTGCAGTACCCATATAAGTTGTACTTAATGTTTTCGCATCAAGTGTAAAAAGAGTAGAATGTCCGATAGACTCATTTAACCCTGACTGTAATAGCATTTGTCCATTTGGCAAAAAGCTAATCCCCCGAACGCCTCCGTCAATCATTTTACCATCCGCATTTTTAATTGGAATGACACGAATGACTTCAGCTGTATCAGGATTCATTTGCGCAATGGCTCCACTTCCATTAGATGCGAACCAAAGATAGCCGTCTTTATCGACTACAAGGTCCCCGCCAACGCCAGAGCCGATGTCATAGCCTACAATTTTTTTGGACGTTTTTTGACCCGTAGCTAAATCGTACGTTCCAAGGAAGTATTCACCACCTGAAGCATAAGAATGTATATATTTACCATTATGAACAACGGCATTAGAAGCACCTCCACCTAGTACACCTACACGCTCTGCTTGTCCAGAAGTTGCATTTATTTTATAAAGAACAGGCTCTCCGCTTGCTGTCGTAGTAGCATACACAGTATTTTCTTGATCATTGACAGCAACACCGTTGACTAAATTCGTATTAATCCCTTTCACCTGCACACTAGCCTTTACGCTGGTTGGATTATTCCCATCAAGCTGATAAAGAGTCAATGGATCTCTTCCAATCATGTAGGAATCTGTGTTGTTTACAACCACCGTCCCAGCTGCTTGAGAAACAGCTGGTGAGACCGTTAATAAATTTCCAACAATCAGCACCAATATAAGAAATAATTGACTCGTTCTTTTCAATATGTTCATTCTTTGACCTCCCTTTTTTCGTGCTTCATATAGCAAAGGTATGTACCAGCTCACCCCCCATACTTTGGTAAAGAATATCAGTAATATTTCAGAATCCTCAACATGACTAAACGACTATTTTCGACAAAAATAGCCCTTTGGTAATAGATACCTCTAACTGTTTGGTTTTCTTGTGTTTTTTCCAATAAAAGAAGCTCTTTTTATAATAAATCTCAGTATTTATCTAGCCTTTCAAACAGGTCTAATGACGTAATTTGCATACAATCTCTTCTATTTCATGATAATTATTCTTTAATTGGTTAAAGCTTATTTTTCTGTCAATCTATATTGAATTTTTTTCTTATTCTCTTAAAAAAAGGAAATTAATGGTTCACATTGTCAAAAAAAAACAATTCGAAAGTCTTGCTGCTTATTTTGATGTTTTCACTCTTTTTTAGTGGGAAAATTCTTTTCTGAAGTAAGCGATTACAATTGAGCAAAGCCATTTAAAGGGGCGTGTGAGTATGTTACGATGGAAATCGAGTGTTTAAGAAAGAAGGGAATGCTTTTGAAGCGGGAACATCTTTTTCGTTGGTTTTTTTATTTTGTTGGATTGATTGTACTTGCTTTTGGACTATCGCTGACAGTGAAAGGAAAGATCCTTGGAATTGGTCCTTGGGACGCTTTTCATTACGGACTGTTTCAGCACTTTGGACTCACGATTGGGCAATGGTCCATCATTATTGGTGCACTGATTGTGACACTGACATCTGTTTTCACGAAATCATTTCCAAAGATCGGCGCTTTACTGAACATGGTGCTGATTGGCGTGTTTATTGATTTCTTTAATGCGGTATTACCTGCACCACATGGGTATTTACCCGCTTTATATGTGTTTATTACGGGCGTTGTTGTTTCTGGTTACGGTGTCGGCATTTATGTTTCAGCCAATCTTGGCGCCGGGCCAAGAGATTCATTAATGCTGCTCATCTCAGCAAAAACAGGCTTGAACGTGCAATGGGTCCGAAATGGAATTGAGCTAACAGTGCTTCTATTTGCATGGATGCTTGGCGGACCGATCGGAATTGGAACAATTCTGACCGCCATCTTTACAGGACTCGTACTCCGTTTCTCCTTGCCACAATCCACACGGCTTTTGCAGCTGCTTATTACAAAAACGGCAGAGAAACCCGTTCAAACCCTTACCCGATAGGAAAAAGCCATTCTACTGATGAGAATGGCTTTTCTTGTGCTACACCAAATAAACTGAATATTCCCATATCCACAAATAGGAGAAGAATCCTCATGCAGCTTTTTTCACGATGATTCCTGTTCTCCTTTTGCGTGGCTCCCTCAAATGGTACAATAAATGTAAAAAATTGAGGTTCGTTATGAAGATTTTCGCTATCCAATTACAACAATTACATGACATAGAAGCACGAAAACAAATCGATCGGCTGAAGCCCTTTGTGTCACCTGAAAAGCGCGCTGCGGCTGAGCGCTTTCGTTTTCTGATCGATGCAAGAAGAACGCTGTTAGGAGAAGTGTTGATTCGTCAAATCATCCATGATATGTACGACCTTCCCATCGATCAGGTCGTTTTTGAAACAGAAGGAAATGGCAAGCCTGTCGTCCGGCAAATCCCTTCCTTTCATTTTAACCTTTCTCACTCTGGCGATTGGGTGGTTTGCGCAGTAGATGATGCACCCGTTGGCATAGATATTGAGGAGATAAAACCCATTGATCTAGCGATTGCCAAGCGGTTTTTTTCAGCTGATGAATATCAGGATTTACTCTCACAACCGGCGGAACGACAGGAAGCCTACTTCTTTCATCTATGGTCAATGAAGGAGGCCTTTATCAAGCTGACTGGAAAGGGATTATCCTATGGTCTATCGTCCTTTACAGCCCGTCTGTCAGCAGATGGACAGGCTTCTTTGACATTACCTGATCATGAAGCCCCTTGCTTTGTCCAAACATACTCATTTGATCCTGCTTATCAAATGGCCGTTTGCACAAGAAAACCTGCTGCGGCTGAGAGTGTCGAGACACTCACTTGCAACGAGGTGCTGTCCCGCCTTTAATAACGTGCGATTTGCTGAAGTGCCGTCTTTAACAAATCGACTCCACGTGTGATTTGTTCTTCTTTCACGTGCCAGATGTTCAGTGGAAGAATGGAGTCTTTCTGAAAAGTAGAGATGTAATGGCGGTCTATTGGCTGAACGTAAACAGATGCCTTTTTCAGCTGCTGAATGAGGTGATTCATTGGAATGGACCGATCGACAAGAAGATGTGTATGGGTAGCTGGGTCCTCCTCCCCCAGCTGGTAGGTGCCTTGGTCGTTTTTTAAACATGTCACCAGCTGTTTGGATCGGTTTCGATAGGTTGTCCGCATCCTTTCTCTATGCCGCTCAAACATCCCGCTTTTCAAATAAATTTCTAAGGCTGCCTGAGACAGCATCGAGCTGTCGATATCAATGAGCCGTTTGTGTTCACTAAAAGGTCCAATCAGTTCTTCAGGTAAGACGACAGCTCCTGTTCGAAGTCCTGGAAAGATGATTTTTGAGAAGCTTTTTAAATAAATGACCTTTCCCGCCTGATCGTAAGAATAGATCGGGTCTCTTTTTGTATCGAATTCTAAATCAGCTACATAATCATCTTCAACGATGTAGACATCATATGTCTTAGCAAGGGCAGCAATCGCTATTTTTTCTTGTTTCGATAGACTCGTTCCAAGCGGATTTTGAAATCTTGGCATCGTGTAGAAAAAGCGAATCTCCTCTTCTCGAAAGATGCGCTCCAATTCCTGAAGGTCTAGTCCTTTTTCAGTCCGCTGAATCCCGCGCACGGGCAATTGATTTTTCTCTAAATATTTGAGGTATAGGTGATAGCCAGGCTGTTCGACTAATATGGTCTGTTTTCCATTCGGAAACGGAATGGTGCTTAAAATCGATAAAGCCAGCTGAATACCAGAGGTCATGACGATCTGTTCTGGATTTGCAAATACCTGATAATCCATCAATCGCTTTGAAATGACTGGCAGCAGCGATGGTAATCCGTTGGCTGTGCCGTAAATAAATAGATCATTTTGATACAAATCGATCGCTTGGTTGATGCAGTGCTGGAAATCGACATATGGAAACACAACAGGATCAGGCGCCGATGAAGCGAAATCAATCCGTGTGCTGTCCTGCTTGCCCAAAGACTGATTCGTTTTCACGACAAAATAGCCGCTTCTTTCCACAGAATAAAGCAGGTGTTCACGTTCCAATGTGTCTAGCGCTTTAATGACCGTGCTTTTACTCACAGCATATTGAGCTGCTAAGTGGCGAATTGAAGGGATTTTCATACCAGCCCTGTACTCACCGCACTCGATTCTCTCTTTTAAGCTCAAAACAAGCTGATCATATTTCCTCACACCATTTCCCCCTTGTACCGGTACAGATATCATGAACTCTTATTGTACACCTAAGATAATCCGTTTACGATAGAAAGACAGAACCGGTCTATTCAACTGAAGCATGCATGCTCTTGTAAGGAGAAACGTTGTGGACATTTCAAAACAAAAAGCGTACTTTGCCGCGATAGCATACGCTTGTATCATTGGTTTTTCATTCTTATTTGTCAAAATCGCATTAGAATCAGCGAATGCGATTGATTTATTGGCACACCGCTTTACAGTTTCTTTTGCAGCTGCTCTTTTGCTGTATCCATTTTTACGAAAGAAGTACCGTTTATCCTTTCAATGGCGTGATCTCTTCTACCTTGTACCGTTTTCCTTGCTTTATCCTGTCTTGTTTTTTGCATTTCAAGTGTGGGGGCTAATGTATACGTCTTCGTCAGAGGCTGGTATCATTCAGGCGACGATTCCCATTCTGACGATGGTTCTGGCAGCGTGGTTTTTAAAGGAACGTGCCACATGGATACAGGTGCTCTTTACCATTCTTTCTGCGTGCGGGGTGATGCTCCTCTTTGTGATGAAGGGAATTGATGTGAAACATTCACACATGATCGGCTATGTGCTGATTTTACTTTCTGCCTTGTCATCCAGTGCTTACAGTGTATTTGCCCGGGTGATTACACGGCGGTTCCATGTGATTGAACTCACCTTCATGATGACATTCTTTGGATTTGTCTTTTTCAATGCAGCAGCGCTCATTAGACACTCGGTAAACCATACAATGACGCAATTTTTCAGTCCATTTACACATCCATCTTTTGTATGGTCTATGCTCTTTTTAGGCATTTTCTCATCACTTCTCACTGCATATTTATCTAACTACGCACTCTCTCAGCTTGAAGCTGCAAAGGTCAGCACCTTTAACAATCTATCTGCGTTTATCACAATAGGCGCCGGGGTTCTCATTTTACATGAAACGATTGATATGTATCATATCATCGGGGCTGTGTTGGTCATTGGCGGGGTAATTGGCGGGAATGTGGTGAAGAAGCAGAATTCATAAAAGAAAGCGGCCCCTCAAACGAGGACCGCTTTCTTTTTAATGTCTGATCAATTGTTGATTTGTTGCATGTTCAATGACATGTCTCATCTGTTCTGCGAAATGCTCAAGGTGTGTGTTGATATACATGTGACCTCCGTCGAAATTGGTGCGCTCGATGGTTTTTGCCCATTTTAGCCAGCCGCTTGCATCTTGCATGCATTTCTCATCTTGCTTTCCGTTGAATAAATAAACGGGTGCTTCGATGATGGATTTGTCTGTATGCTGGAAGGTTTCTAGTGCTTGATAGTCTGCACGCAAGGACGGTGTAAAGTAATCCATCATTGGCTTGTTCTCTAATAATTCTTTTGGAATCCCGCCCATTTCGGCAATATGCTGAACAAATGCTTCATTGGATAAATGGGTCAGAATCTGTCTTTTTGTTTGCGGCGGCTGAATGGCTGAGATCACTACTGCTGCAGGATATATCCCTTCCTTTTCTAGCAGCTGGGTCAGTCTGTACACCACAAGTCCTCCCATTGAATGTCCGAATAAGATAAATGGACGGTTCAATTTGCCTGTCAATCCTTCTTTGTACAACTCAGCCAGCCGATCAATGCTTGATTCAAGCGGCATGAGATTGGTCCCATGGCCCGGGGGCTCTGCTGCTGTCACTTCGGCAATGCCCTTTAGCTGTTCAAAGAGTGGACGGTAAGAGGCGGAATATCCGCCTGCAAAAGGAAAACAAATAAGCTGAATGAGGTCTGATTTTTTTTCAAAGGTTTTAAATAACTGATTCATACGTCCTTACCCCTTTATGATAGTTTGAAGAATCCGTGCAAGTTCGTCAGCCTGCGGCCTCTTCATCATGGTGACATGGTCGCCTTTGATTTGATAATAGGTGCATGTCTCTTTCGTATAAGCCTCCCAGTCTGCAAACTTCTTCTGGAAATCTGTGGCGTGATCACTGCTTTGTACAATATAAAACGGCACAGGGAACGGTTCTTTTTCTAATTCAATGGCTTGTGACATGATCGTATTATGCGTCTGCATTTGCAAGTATTTATCTAAATAGTGATCATTCATAAATTGATGGACCACTTCATCCTTTTCTGCCTCTTTGAGTATTTTCTGCTTCACTTCTTGGAAGCTCAATCCTTGTAAAGCTTCTGGCTGGATTCCGACAAGATTTCCCATTCCAAGGACGAGCGCAAGCATTTTCACTTCCTCTTCGTTCATATCGGCATGGAGTGCTTGATCTGCCTCATCTCTTAGCACTGGAACCGTATCTAAAATGATCAGTCCTTTCGGCGCTTTTCCTGCATGGCAGAGCCGCTGGTTCATTCCGTATGCAAGATGGCCGCCCATCGAATGCCCTGCTAGGTAGTCAATTCCTGGTCGATAGAAGGTCTCAATGGCTTCGATAAAAATGGTGACAAGCTCTGTGTAATGAAGAAATTGTGGTTCTTCATCCTCATATAAGCCTGGTGACTGCAAAGCGTAAACGGCTCCTTGATGTGTCATGAGCTTAGCAACATCGATATAGCCCATCACTGTCCCCCCGGCAGGCGGTGCAAAGAAAATACTCGGTTCAGCTGGATCGCCTTTTTTCAGCTCGATCACATAGTCCTTCGGTTCTCTTTCTACGTGATCGCCGGTTTCTGGCAATGTGTCCAAGTAAGCGGCTAGCTGCGCTGGCGCTGGATGCATGAAAATCCATTTTGGATCAACACGAACGCCTTTTTCTTTTAATTTGGCAACAGCCTGGATACTCATAATCGAATCTCCGCCTAAATCAAAGAAGGAGTCATGCACGCCAACTTGGTTCACACCAAGCACTTCCATAAAAGCTGAGACAATCAGTTGTTCCGTTTCAGTTGCCGGTTTGCCGGTTTCATGAGAGGAAGAGATCATTTCCGTCGGTTCTGGCAGGGCTTTTTGATCGACTTTCCCGTTCGTTGTGACTGGAATCGCATCCAGTGCGATAAAGTAACTTGGAATCATATAGCTTGGCAGGCTTTCCTGTAAAAATGCTTTCCAGCCCGGAACAGGATTCTCCCCATCTGTGACAAGGTAAGCCGCCAGCCGTTTTGAACTGCCATACGTTTTGGCGATGACTGTGCATTCTTTGACTTGCTGATGCTTGAGCAGGGCTGTCTCAATTTCTCCACATTCAATCCGGTAGCCTCTAATTTTCACCAAATTGTCTTTTCGGCCGAGATATTCTATGCTGCCATCTGACCGCCATTTCCCTAGATCACCTGAACGATACAGCTTGTCTCCTTTTAAAGCCGGGAATGGATTGTCAATAAACCGTTCCTGCGTCCGTTCTGGGTCATGGAGATACCCTTTAGCCAGTCCTGTTCCGCCGATATAGATTTCTCCCTTTACGCCTGCTGGTACTGGTTTGAAATATTCATCTAGTATGACGACAGTCGAGTTTGCCACTGGGACCCCAATTGGAACTGATCTTGCATGCTCTGGCACGTGTGTGACTTGATGAGTTGTCGCTAAGGTCGTGTTTTCTGTTGGACCGTAAGCATTGACGAGTACACCTTCCATATGTGGCAATGCCTTTCGGGCATGCTCACTAGACATGGCTTCTCCGCCAACGAGTAATGTGCGGTAGCCTGCCACACTTTTTGGGTCGTGCTCAATCAGTCGATTGAATAATGCGGTTGGCAGACAGTTGGCTGTCACTTGATGCGTTTTGATCAACCGAGTTAATTCGTCCATATTCAGTGCTGCATATTTTGGGATCAAAATCAGCTGACCGCCATTCAGCAGCATTCCCCATAATTCAAATGTAAAAGCATCAAATGCATAGTTTGACAGCTGAAGCATCTTATCTTCTGAGCCTAGTTCAATATAGTTTGTTTCTCTAACTAAGCGAACAACTCCTGCATGGGGGAGCATCACGCCTTTAGGTGTGCCAGTTGAGCCTGATGTGTAGTTGACATAGGCCAGCTGGTCTCCTCCTATGATCGATTTTTCTCTTTCATACACTGCGTCTGTTTCTGGTAATGGCTTGTCCATTTCAATCTTTGTACCTGTAAAATCTACTAGACGCTCTGCAAAATGAGACTGGGTTAAGATCACATCACTTTGTGTATCACGAACGATCAGACGTATTCGTGCATCAGGATATTCAGGTGACATCGGAACATACGCAGCACCCGACTTGACGATCCCTAGTACCGAGACAATCATGTCAAAGGAACGGTCAAAGAGCATCGGTACAAGTGAACCTGGTCCAATTCCTTTTGACTGCAAGTAAGCAGCAAGTTGTGTTGCCTTCTCATCCAAGGCTTGATACGTCATGTGCTCTTCCATATAGGACAAGGCAATGCGCTGCGGATCACGCTGTACCTGTTCTTCAAACAACTCTTGAAGCGTACACTTTGGATAAGACGTTTCGGTTTGGTTTTTGCCTATGATCATCGCATCCTGTTCTGCTTTGTCCATTAAGCAAAAATCAGCAAAAGTGCGTTCAGGCTGAGCCGTCATGCCATCTAACAGGTGGAGATAATAATTCATATAACGATGGATGGTTTCTTGATCAAATAAATCCGTATTGTATTCCACATGAATCGACAGCTGATCCTCCTGTTCAAATACATGCAGAGTCAGATCAAATTTAGATACTGTATGATGAACCATCACATGTTCAGTTGTCAGCCCTTTTAGGTTTACCTCTAACGAATCTGTTACATATCCCATGGCGACTTGGAAAATAGGTGATCGACTTAAATCTCTATCAATTGAAAGGTCATCGACAAGCTTGTCAAATGGATAATGCTGATGCTCAAAGGCTTTTAATGTCATCTCTTTCACGTTTTCCATTAAATCAGCAAATGTATCCACTTTTGAGACGTCCTGTCTCAGCGCGAGTGTATTCACAAACATCCCAACGAGCTGCTCTGATTGTTCGGCATCGCGTCCTGCGATAGGCGAACCAACGATGACATCTGTTTGCCCTGACAGCTTGTGAAGCAGAACGTAATACGCTGACAGCATCGTCATGAAGAGCGTTGTTCCCTGCTGCTTGGACAAGGCCTGCAAGCGCCGGACAAGCGGTTCATCCAGTACGATTTGCTCTGTAGCTCCGTTGAATGTTTGAACCGGCGGACGAGGGCGGTCAAACGGCAGTTCTAACACTGGAAGCTCTCCTTGTAAGGTATCAAGCCAATAGGTTTGATCAGCTTGATGATGCTTTAATTGTTCATTTTCCCAATGAACATAATCTGTCCATTCAATTTCAAGCGCTGGGAGCTGAGGTGTTTTCTCTGCAAGCAACGCGTCATATACCACCTCTAGTTCCTGAATGAGCAGGCTGAGCGACCATGCATCTGAAATGATGTGATGCTGTGCGCAAAGCAGGTAATATTCCTCTCTGCCCATATCCACAATTGTCCACTGTGCAAGCGGGCCTCTTTCTAAATCATAGATGCGGTTCGCTTCTTGATGAATGAGCTGCTCCAGTCTTCTCGCTCTTGTTTTTTCATTAAATAATGAGAAATTCGCAACTGTCACTGATGGCGGCAGGTCTTCACGAATGAGTTGAACCGGCTTGCCGCCAAGTGATTTGAATGTTGCGCGCAGTGCCTCATGACGCTTCGTTAAATGACCAATCGCTTTCGTTAATGCTTGAATGTGTAATCGTCCTGTCAGCTTCCAAGCACCTAATATATTGTAATGGTGGCTCTTTTCTAATGTGGATAAGAACCAAATCCGCTGCTGGGCATGTGACAGCTCATAGCTTGTTTGCTTTTCCAGCTTTGGAATCTTGGCTTCAAGAACGGCTGGAGCTCCTTTGATGTCCTCGACCATTTGCGCCAAATGTGCCAGATGTTTGCTTTCAAATAGTATTTTTAATGGTGCCTTGATTGAAAACTCATGATTGATGCGGGAAATCGTTTGAGTCGCCTTTAATGAATGTCCGCCAAGGTCAAAAAATTGATCCTCTTTGTACACACGATCTACTTCTAAAATGTCCTCCCATATAGCCGCAAGCACCTGCTCTGTCTGCGTTTCTGGTAATTGTTTTTCAAGCTGGTGTACGTTTTTATGATGATTCAGCTTGAGGGCTTCATGATCAATAGAGCCATCTTGTTTTTTCGGTATATCCGGTACTTGTCTGATCTCCCAGTCACCCACTGTTACGCCCGTGATATCGTCAAGATTCACTTCTTTACCGGGCTGAACAGTATAATAAAGCTTTTTCTCAAAATGCGGAATTGGAGCTGGTTGAAGATGCCCAGCGATCTCCGGATTCGCTCCGTCCAAGCCGATAAATAGGTGCGCTTCATTTAGCCGAATACCTAGACATAATGAGTGAAGACCTTGTTTCTTTCCAATCATTTGAAATCCCTTGCGTACGGTTAGTGCTGCCCCGGTATGTCCCTTAGACAAACCAAGATTATCCCACATGCTGAAGTTCAAAGAGATCGCTCTTCTTCCTTCTTGAAAGGTGAGAGCGTGCGCGAGTCCATCTAAAAAACTGTTCGCCGCAGAGTATGCCCCGAATGTTGTACCGCCAAAAAAGCCATTGACCGATCCAAAAAAGACGAGTGGTACTGTCGGATCATGCTTGAAGGCTTCCTGCAGCACCCAGGCTCCGTCTGCTTTTCCTGATAATTCTTTTGTGAAATCTTCCTCTGATGTATGAGCCAGTGTATACTTGTCCGCATGCTGAAAATGCTCAGACACATTGCCAGCTCCGGCTAAATGGAGCGCTCCCCGGATCGACTGTCCAAAATGCTTTTCCGCTTCATAAATCGCCTGCTCGACATCGGATAAATGGGTCACATCGGCTTGGACATAGATGACGTCTCCAAGACCTTTAAGCTGTGAGAACGCCTTTTCCTTTTCCCCGTCTTCTTCAAGAGGCGTCCGTCCAATTAACACGAGCTTTAAGCCAAATTGGAGCATCTGCTTAGACAGCTCAAACCCAATACCGCCAAGTCCTCCTGTCAGCAAATAAAGACCTTCATATTCTAAAAATCCTTCTGTTTGAGGTGCTTCGATCATATCGACTTTTTTCAACTTTGGTACGAGACGATGTCCCTGTCGGTAAGCCACCTCTGATTTCATATAAATCGCAGACAGTTCTTCAGCTATGCGTTTGGCATCCTGATCCACATTCTCCGCTTCAATATCAATATGAGACACCTCTGCCCCTTCCCATTCTTGCGGGATGGTTTTTAACAGACCGACCAGCGCTGTTTTTTCAACATGAAGATCGTCTTGCGGGTTCACAAATTGACCACCTTTTGTCACAACGGCGAGACGGATCGGCTCTTGGTTTTCTTGTCTCAGCGCTTGATATAGATACAAAATGGATTGGCTGGTACTTTCATGCAGTTCTTTGAACTGAGCAGGATCAACGATCTCTTCTTTGTCCGACACATTCCATAGATGGAGCATGCGGCCGGTCTTTAATTCATCTGCTTCAAGCGCTGCAATGAGCCTGACGTAATCCCCCTTGATTCTCGGATTCATCTGATACATTCCTTTTGACAGGCGTAAAAATTCATGCCCCTTCTTCACAGAAACATAGGACTGATTCGTTTGTTTGAATTGTGCGTAAAGCGATTGGTAAAGCCCTTTTTCATCCTCGAAAACGAGTATATGATCAGTGGAAGCTGGCTGAGACGGACCGATATGTTCCTTCGCCCATATGCGTTTGAAAAACCAATCTGGGAGTGTTTGATCATTTTCTGAGGCAAGATCAAGTGCACGTTCAATGTCGCGGAACACTCCATCTTTAAGCGCCGCGCCTAACTGGGCACGCTGAATTTTCCCACTTTCTGTTTTCGGAAATTGGTCTTTTTTCACCGGAATGATATGATCAGGCTCTATCCCAATTTTTCGAATGATCGCCTCTCTAATCTGCTGAATCATCATGATTTGATCCTCTATCGAATCCTTTTGTGAGACAAAAAAGACGGCGAGCGTATCGTTGCTTGATTCCGGATTATAAATGCCGTACGCAGCGGCAAAGGTGACTTCAACCCCGTCAACTTCTTCCACAACGGCTTCAATTTCGTAATTCAAATAGTTCGCTCCGTTGATGACGATGATGTCCTTTTCCCGGCCTGTAAGGACAAGACGCCCTTCGTGAATAAACCCTAAATCCCCTGTGTGAAACCAGCCGTTTTCCGCAAATACTTCTTGATTGGCTTCCTCATTTCGATAGTAGCCCATCATGATCGTTGGGCTCTTCACCTGCAAGCGCCCCACCTGATCTTCTGGCAGTACCTGGTGATGCTCATCTACAATCCGAATCCATACAGAAGGAATCGGCACGCCTACTTCTGTAAACGTCATCTTGTGCGGATGATCATGCGCTACATATTGAATCTCACTTGTTAACGAGGTCTGGTCGATGGTCAGCTGTCCATCCTGATCACCCTGCCGCATGAATTCCTTTGACTGAACAATGGCTGAGGATGTTTCTGACATACCGTAAGCCGGCACCATCGCATGGCGGCTTAAGCCGTGCTGACCCATGATGTGCATGAAACGCTGCGTTACTTTTGGAACCACCGCTTCGGCTGCATTCATGATATAGGTCAGGGTAGAGAGATCCCAGCTCCCCTTGCAAATCTCGTCCTCATATTCATTCATCATGGCAAAAGCAAAGTTTGGTGCCCATGTTCTGGTGACGCCGTATGTTTCTATCCAATCAAGCCACACCATCGGCCGCTCGATAAATTGATCAATGGATGGACTAATCTGCTGGCAGCCTAGGTAAACATCATGTACATGAAACATGACAATACCTCCTACATGGTCAAGCGGCATCCAGTTAAGCGACACATCCTCATACGTAAAACCATTTGCCTGCTCAAAGGAGATGATTCTAGACAAAATACTTTGATGGTTGTGACGGATACATTTTGGTACACCCGTACTTCCTGAAGATAGCAGCTGAAGCACAGGCTCATCCGGCTCCGGCTCATAATGCTGTTCATCTGGTTCACACGCCAGCAATGTTTCGATTGTTAAAATAGGAATCGCTTTTGATTCAAATGTCTCTCGCAGCCCGGCAATCTCCTCAGCACTCGCTTCGTTTGTAATGATGAAAGGTTCGTTTTGCAGCTGAAACACGCCCTTCAGCTTGTTCACACCTTGATTCATTTCATCATACACAGGCGGCACAGAGACTGGGGTTGGAATGATTCCACCGAGAATACAGCCCCAGAACACCGTGATAAAATCGTGATGATCTTTCAATTGTAGTAACACTTGATCACCGTTTGTCAGTCCTGCTGCCCTTAATCCAGACAGGACCCGTTCAGCGCCTGTTAGTAGTTCAGGGTAGGTTTGGTTCACCGTGTGACCGCCTTCTTTGATATAAGTGACCCCGCGGTCAGGTGACATAAAGGCTGCACGGATCAACACCTCTGTCAGTGTGACAGGTGTACCTGGTTTTTCGATGACATCACCGCCGTAAACAAGTGCTGGCGGTTTTTCATGGGCAGATGATTGTTTTGTTTCGCTGGCTTCACCCTTTGAGATCGATTCGTTTCCTTGAGTACGCTGTCTATCAGGGAATAAGTCATCTAAATGATAGGGCGTCTGTCTTTCTGTCTGACTCTCAATGAAAGCAGCCGCTTCCTCTACTCCATCTATGTCTTTGGTGCGTTCTTCTATCTTTCTTAATTCCTCTTGATCTAGTAGATCAATTGAAAGCAGTGCCTCTGTATCGACTGCTCCACTTTCTGTCTTTGGCAAGGAAGGTAATAAGACGAGAGCGGCTGGCACTTCATAAGGATGAAGCGGGCCGTTCATCAGATCCTCCCTTGTCAGCGAAGGGTCCTTCGCCTGTGCAAATAGCACAAGCGATAGGCCGCCCTCTTGTTTTTTCTTCGGGATCAAAACACATTCCTCTAGGGGAAAGTGAAGCATGATGACGCGCTCTACTGCTTTGAGATCGATTCGTTTTCCGTTGATTCTGACGATATGATTTGCTGCATTTCCTTTTCGTCTACTAACTAGCATTCTTCTTCTCCTCCTACATCCAATCCAAAATCTGAATCTTGCTTTTTTCAGTCCAAACGCCGACATCCCCTGTCGGATAGAGGTATTCGCCTGTTTGATGTTTGAATGGATGCGGAATTTTATGCGTCTCCATCCAATCAGCAAGCTCCCCACAAAGTGCTTTGATATCCTTTGCGCCGATAAAGATATCTCCAGGAAAGCCTATCGGCATGAGCTGATGCTCTTCACTCAGGACATAAATGTCCGTTTCACAGGAAGGATCATGCACACCTGAGTAGACCTCTTCTTGGTCTGGGTACAGCACGCTGACTTGTGCGTTTCTCGCCCAATCGCTGATCATCCGTTCTTTTTCTTCATTTGTCACGATCGTGAAGGAAGAGAGCGGTGTCTCCACTTGTTCTGTCATGGCTTCAAGTGTGTGAATCAGCTGCTGCATCAGCGTCTGTATTTGCTTTTCTGTGTATTGATTTAAACGGTATGTGACCCGAAGCTCCATCGTATCTCCCGGGACAGCCACAAAGGTTAAGTCATAATTCGTTTCTTCATGGCTTGCGATGTCTAAGATGCGTACGCCATACGGCTCAATGGATTCAATCGGATAGTTTTCAAACACGACAATGCTGTCAAACAATGATTCTCCACTTGGGATATCGGTCATCTGCTGAACATCTGGCAGCACCGTATACTCAAATTCCCGCATGTGAAAAACGGTTTCCTGCGTATGTGCCAGCAGGCGGGCGATGGTCCAGTCTGGTGCAATCGGCAAACGGAGCGGCAATGTGTTAATAAAGAGCCCTGTCATGCTTTCCACCTCTGGTAAGTCCGCTGGCCGGCCAGACACTGTCACACCAAATATGACATCCTCTGAGCCTGAATGAAGGTGCAGGAGCAGTCCCCACGCTGACTGTATCAGTGTGCTCATCGTGACCTTCTGCGTGCCTGTCATTTCTTCCAGCTTCCGCTGCATCTGGGGCGTCAGTTTGACGCTGACCTGCGTGATACCTGCTTCTTGATCCGAAGCATGCTCGCCGTCTCCAGGAAGCGGTGTTGCTTCCTCTACCCCTGACATATAATGTTTCCAAAACGCATGCGCCTTCCCTTGATCCTGCTTTTGCAGCCACTCAATAAAATCTTTATATGGACGTACAGCAGGAAGGCTGATCTCTCGTTCGTCCACAAGAGAACGATACAGCGCAAAGGATTCTTCAATAAAGCTGAACAAGCTCCAGCCATCTATTAAAATGTGATGAAAGCTAAAGACAAACGTGCATTTTTTCTCATCACAATGGAATAAAGCAATGCGAATGAGCGGTTCATCAATATGTTCTAAATCGAAATCCTTTGAACGATCGGATACTAAATAGTGTTCAATGGTCTCCTTCCGATCCGTTTCACTCAGGTGGCGCACATCGTGCTGAGTGAGATGAATGCTTCCTTCTGATTGAATCAACTGGACAGGCTCCTTTAACCCTTCCCAAGCGAATCTTGTCCGCAAAATTGAATGACGTTCTACAAGGAGATTCCATGCTTGTTCATAGGCCTTGCCGTCCGTTAAGCCTTCGAGCGTCATATGCACCTGACCAAAGTAAGCTTGTGACGCTTGATCTAACAGTGCATGAAACAGCATCCCTTGCTGCATTGGAGACAGTGGATACACATCGACCACATTGTCTGGAAGCTCGTCTATTTGCTTTTGCGTGAGCTGAACCATTGGGAAATCAGATGGTGTAAAGCCGCCTCTTGCCTCTATACAATGCGTCAGAATGTCCTCCATTTTTTCTTTGAAACGCTCAGGTAACAGGCGCACATCTTCATGCTGGAGCAGCTCTCGATTGATCATAAAATTCATTTGAAGCTGTCCATTGACAACGTATCCGTACACATCAATCAAATGCTGCCTTTCTGCTTTCGGATCGTGTACATACCCATTTCGTTCATCTGCTAAATAAAGCTTTACCTCGCCATCTGTCTGATCTAACTGTCCAAGGTAATTAAAGCTCATCTGCGGCGCTGCCGTTTTGAGTAAACGAGATTCTGTCATGTATTGAAGTAAGCCATAGCCGATTCCCTTTTGCGGCACTGCTCTTAAGGTTTCTTTGACGTCTTTGATTTGTCTTTCGATATCGGTTTTGATAAAAGGAATAAAAATAGGATAAGAGCTTGTAAACCAGCCGACTGTCCGTGACAAATCCATCTGTTCAAATAAATCCTCGCGTCCATGCCCTTCTAACGTCATGAGTATTGGCTTTCCAACGGCTTGCGTGAGTCCTGATAAGAGTAAATCGTTTACCTCTGTTCGGTACGTTTGAGATGCCTGCCTTAGTAAAATGTCGGTTTGTTCCTTCGTCAATTGAACAGACAGGATATCTGCATGTTCTTCTATATTAGAAAGCGCAGGCGTTTGAAAAGGGGAACCCTCTTCCTCTTGATCCGTGATCTTTTGCCAAAAAGAGGCCTGCTCTTGTAATTGATCTGTTTGTGCATATTCATATAGTGCATCTGCCCACTGCTCATAGGAGGCGGTTTTCTTTGCAAGTACTATGTCCTGCCCCGCAGCAAGCTGCTTCAGTCCATTTAATACATCTTCCTGTATAATGCGCCACGATATTCCATCCATGACGAGATGGTGGGCAGCGATGAAAAGCTCTGATGTGTCATGACTTGTGTGAAAAAGAATCACCTTGATCACTTCTCCTCGCTCTAATGACAATGTTCCTTGACAAGCGCCTGTCTCTACTCGGATTTGTTCAAGCGCTTCCTCCTGAGAAACATCCTTCAAATCAAAGCATGTGATACAAGGGGTGATGCCGGGCTCACGAATCGTTTGGATCCACGTGCCATCTGACTCTTTTGTATATGCCGCTCTCAGCATATCGTGATGATCGACAAGCTTTGAGAGAACCTGTGTCAACTGCTTTAGCGGCACGGACTGCTTGAATTCGAAATGTGCCGATAGATTCCAATAATCTTGGTTTGTCATCGATTGCTCAAAGAACCAAGATTGGATCGGAAGCAGACGAACATCTCCTGTAATAGGTGACTGATCATAAGACACTGAGACATCTGCCTTTTTCATGGCGCGGGCAAGCTGTGAAATGGTCTGCTTTTCAAACACATCTCTCGGCTGGATGGTGTAGCCTTCCTGTGCTAAGCGTGCCACCATTTGTATGACAATAATGGAATCTCCGCCAAGCTCAAAGTAGTTATCATGTACACCAATAGAAGGAGCACCAAGCAGCTGAGACCACACTTTTTCTAACACTCGTTCTTCCTCACTGGCTGCCCTGTCAATTGGCGTATCCACTTCTTCCTGCCTCCACTCTGGCGGCGGGAGACGCTTTTGGTCTACCTTGCCGTTTGGCGTGAGCGGCAGTTCATCCAGCTCCATCAATAGGCTTGGCACCATATAATCTGGCAGCATTTCTTTTAATGCTTGGCGAATGGCTTGCTGGGTCAATGCACCTTTTTGGACAAAATAACCGATCAAGCGTTTATGACCACTCTCGTGTTGATGCGGGATAACAGCACATTCTATGATGTCTTCAAAGCTCAGCATGGCGGCTTCAATTTCTCCGCATTCAACGCGGTGACCGCGAATTTTCACTTGATGATCAATTCTTCCAAGGCAGTCGATGATGCCATTTGACAGCCAGCGGCCCATATCGCCTGTTTTATATAAACGCGCTCCTTCTTGGAAAGGATGCGGGATAAATGATTGCGTTGTTTTTTCTTCATCTCCAAGGTAGCCAAGTGCAAGCCCTGTTCCGCCAACGTAAATCTCACCGATGACGCCTTGAGGGACTGGCTGCAGCTGGTCATCTAATACATAGGCTTGTGAATAAGTGATTGGCTGACCGATTGGAACCGTCGCCTGACCTTCGTCCAATGCTCGAATGTGATGCACACAGGAGAACGTCGTATTCTCAGTTGGTCCATAGCCGTTTAAAAGCCCTTCAGGCAAATACGGCAGTGCTTTACGGATATGAGCGGCTGACAAAGCATCACCGCCGACCAATAATGCGTTGAATCCAGATAAGGCTTCTGGATGTTCCTCTGTTAACCGGTTGAACAGCGGCACAGTCAGGAACCCTGTTGTGATCTTGTAAGCTTTCAGCGTGTCAGCCAGCGTATCCATTGATAAAATCGTATTTCGATCGGTGAGTATGAGCCTTCCCCCGTTCAGAAGTGCTCCCCATATTTCATACGTAAAGGCATCAAAAGAGAAGCTCGCGATTTGTAAAATGCGCGTATGTTCATCAAGGGTGACATAATCCGTTTCACATACAAGCCGGATGACCGCTTGATGCGGGATCAGAACTCCTTTTGGCTGTCCAGTTGATCCTGATGTGTAATTGATATAAGCAAGCCCATCAGGTTTTAAGGCAGCGGGCATGAGTTCAGCTTCTGATAAAAACTCTTCATACCCCTCGTCAAGACAAATGAGCTCGGTTTGACTGATCGACACCTTTTTCAGCCATTCGTTTTTTGTCAGCAAAAGCTGAATGCCTGTATCCTTCAGCATATAATCAATGCGTGATTCTGGATATTCAGGATCAATTGGCACGTAAGCTCCTCCAGCTTTCACAATTGCCAGCACCCCAAGAATCATTTCAGGCGACCTGTCGATCAAAAGCCCGACTGGTTCATGCGGGTTGACGCCACGCTGCTGCAAATAGGCGGCAAGCCGATCGACTTTCTCTTGTAACTCGCGATACGTCCACTGCTCTCCCTGGGATTCGATAGCAACGGCATGAGGTGTCTTTTTTACTTGCGCTTCAAATCGTTCCGTAATCAGAAGTGAGCCTGCTGGTTGATCCGTTTTGCCGCTCCATTCATAGAGCAATTGATGCTTCTCTTTTTCTGGTAGGAAATTCATTTGTCTGATCGGCTGCGCTGGATTTTCACAAATACTTTCGAGCAGATGCTCATAGTAACGGAGGAATCGATCCATCGTGCCTTCAGAAAATAAGTCCGCATCATACTCAAGTTTTAATTGAAGACCCTCATCCCCTTCAAAAACAAATAGGGATAGATCGAATTTAGCTGTATCGTTATCTTCAATGGCTAAAACCGATGTCGCCTCCCCCATTGGAGATGCTTCCAGCGGTAAGTTTTGCAGAACGAACATGACCTGAAACAGCGGCTGCTTACTGGCATCACGGACAATGTTCAGTTCATCTACCACCATCTCAAACGGCACATCCTGATGCGCATAAGCGCCGACTGTTGTCTCTTTCACTCGCTCTAATAGCTCTGCAAATGCAGGATTCCCGCTATGGTCGATCCGAAGTGCCAATGTATTCACGAAAAACCCGATCAAATGCTCCATCTCAGTCCGATTTCTTCCAGCAATGACCGACCCAATCACAAACTCATCCTGTGAAGACAATCGATGTAAAAGCGTAGAGAAAGCAGAAAGTAAGGTCATATAAAGTGTGCTGTCTGTTTTCTTGGAAAGTGCAGCGAGCTGCTCAGACAACGACTTCGACAAGCGGTATTTTTTCGTTTTTCCTCTGTAGGATTGAACGGCCGGACGCGGATGGTCATACGGCAATACCAAGTCTTCCACAGGTGCCGCAAATTGCTCCTTCCAATAAGAAAGCTGCTTATGCAGTGTCTCTCCTGTCAAATACTCCTTCTGCCATAGCGCATAATCGGCATATTGAATAGGCAGTGGCGGCAGGTGAGGCTCTCGCCCTTCAATCATCGCTGTATACCATTCGGATAGCTCTCTCGCGGCAATGCCGATCGACCATCCATCTGACACGATGTGGTGAATGGACATCAGCAGCACATGATCTGTGGCCGAAAGCCGAATAAGCTTCACTCGAAAGAGCGCTTCATTTTCTAATTGAAACGGTGTGCCCGCCTCTCTTTTCGCCCATTCAGCTGCTTTTTGTTCTTTTTCTTCCTGTGAAGCTATGTCTGAAAGATCCACCACCTCAAGCTCTGGATTGGTCATATGTTCATGAATGATCTGTACCGGTTCATCTCCGCTCATTGTAAAGGATGTTCTGAGCGATTCATGTCTTTGCACCATATGCTGCAGACTGCTATGAAGCATCTTCACATCTAAAGGTCCATTCATTCGAAAGGAAATCGTATTATTGTAAAACGGCAGATCTGGCTCTAATTGATAGAGAAACCATTGTCTTTTCTGGGCGTAGGACATCGGTATCTTCTGATCCTTTTCCATTTTTCTGATCGGAATCGCTTCATCCGTTTTGGCATGTGAATCGATCCAGTCCGCTAATTCCCCAAGTCTCGTATGTTCAAAAAGAACAGCGAGCGGCACGTCAAATCCCGTTCTTTGTCTTACCGCAGACAGCATTTGCGTTGCCTTGAGCGAATGACCTCCCAGTAGAAAGAAATGATCACCGCAGCTGATATTTGAGACATCGAGCAGCTCTGACCAAATGTGTGCCAAAAGTTTCTCCGTCTCTGTTTGAGGTGCTCTGTCCTCTGAATCCTGTCCGCTTTCTTCTATTAATTCATTGAAAAACGCTTCGTCCGGCACCCCGTCTTCTGTTTCTTTCCAACATTCCTCAGGATAGAGATGCACGGAGTATTCACCAGATAGACGAGACTGTAAACACGTATGAATGGAATGATACAGCCGTTCTTCAATCGCCTTTGTTTGATCGGTTTTGAAAAAGACATAAATGGCTTGCTCTTTTTGTATCTCAGCATGCACCATCTCCTGAATCTCTTTCTTCGACCGATCTAATCCCGTATAAATGAGTGAAGCATCTGTCATCAAACATGCCAGCATCGTTTGGAAGCCTGCCTGCTTTGAAATCGGGAGATAGCCTCTTTCTTTTAAAATGCCTTTGATCATGGAGCCTTCGCTCATTCCGATCTCATCCCACATGCTGAAACTAAAGCAATACGGCTTCACTGTAGATGTCAGCTTCTGATAATGAGCAAATTGTTCAACGAACTCATTAGCAGCGCAATAGGCGCCAACGGTCATACCGCCCTTTAACGTACGTGCTGACGAGCTAGAAAGGAATAAGACGTTTTGACGTTTGGAAGCAGCTTCATGAAGCGCAATCGTTCCATATACCTTTGCTGCGTACATGTCATGTAAAGAAACGGACGTCATGTCAGCAAGCAACTCTTCTTGAATGATGCCAGCGAAATGAATGATGCCATCCAGCCTTTTGGCTCGAGCCACCTCCTGCCTGGAGATGAGGGCTTCAACCTCTTTCGCATCAGTGATATCCACTTTTTCATAAAGAACGGTGCCACCATGGTCTTTCGCCTGTTTCTCGAGTGAGGTCAATATGTCTTGCTGCTCCGCAGATAAAGCCTCTCGCTCCTTTCTCCCAAGCAACACGAGGTGTGCTTGATCAGATTTCAGCAGGTGTTCACTGAGGATACGCCCAATTCCGCCAAGCCCACCTGTCATCACATAGAGCCCAGATGCTTCAAATGGCGGTTTCTTCATCTTCTGTTCCTTTTCCAGATGAAGAGGTGTCAAAAGAGGAATATAACGAACACTCCCGCGATAAGCGGCAACATGACTGTATTTGTCATGTGTGAGTTCTGCCATAATCGCTGATGCATGGGAATCACTAGATGCCGATTTTGTCAGAGAAAAATCAAGACATTTTACCTTGATAAACGGCCATTCATGCTGAACAGCTGTCATCAGTCCCACTGTCGTAGCTTTTTCTACATCATGTGTGTGATCCTCCGGCAAATTCATCGCATGGGCTGAGACAAAGGTGACCGCCACAGGTTCCTCATAGACGGAAATCGCTTTTGTTAAAAATAATGCACTCATGCTGCCTGTTTTCTGTGCTTGTTTCGCCTTGGCCACATGAAGCTTGTCTTCTTGGCTTGTATAGTTCCAAAGGTGAATGATGTGTTTCACCGAAACGCCATACGAACGGAGCGTCTCAAAGAGTTGTTCGTAGTCAGACGGCCGATTCGGGTGGATGATGAAGTGAGTATGAGTGAGTTGTGTGAATTCTTGACCCGGTTCAACCGTAATGCATGTTTGTTCGCTGTTTGAAAGAGATCTCAATTGATCTGCCAGCCCTAATGCGTCTGCAAAGATCACAATGTCCCCTGTTATTTGCTTTTCAGCTGCATCATGCGGAGCAGGTGTCCACTCCTTTTGATAGCTCCAATCAGGCAAGGTGTGTTCATTTTCTAGTCTGATGTCCATTTCCTTGATGATTTCATCGAATTCGCCTTCCTGCCATCTTGTCTTGAGCTGCGCCCTTTCTATTTTGCCAGAGCTTGTTTTCGGAAATGCATGCTTCTGGACAGGAATAATGCGCCATGCAGACAGACCCATTTTTGTCGCAATATGGGATTTGATGTGCTGGCTTGCCCTCATGATATAAGAAGGCTCATATAGCTTCGGTGTAAAAAAGAGAATCAGTTCATCGGATGCAGAAGCCTCCATCCGAACGGAGCAAGCAGCCACAAAGCTCGTTTCTACTCCTGGCACTTCCTCTGCAATGGCTTCAATTTCATAGTTGTGATAATTTTTCCCGTTGATGATGATCATGTCTTTTTCTCTACCGGTTAACGTCAGCCTTCCTTCGTGCAGGAAACCTAAATCTCCCGTGTGAAACCAGCCATCCGTTTGAAATACTTCTTGATTCGCTTCGTCATTCTTGTAATAGCCCTTCATTGTCGTTAGCCCTTTGATTTGCACGCTGCCAATGTGGTCTTCTGGAAGAAGCTCCTGCTGATGATTGACGATGCGAATCGTGATACCTGGAATCGGTCTTCCCAGCTCTGTAAAGCTGACAGTTCCCGTCTCACGCGCCTCAGCTGGTCTTAGCTGCTCTGTCAGCGATGTTTCTTCAAAGGTCAGTACCCCGCTGTTTTCATCTCCCCGCTCAATCGCAAAGGAGAAGACAACTGCTGATGAGATTTCAGACATACCGAAAGCCGGCCTGATGACATCTCCCTTTAAGCCGTGCGGAGCCAGCAGGTGTAAAAACCGGTGAATCGTCTTCGGTACGACTGCTTCTGCCCCATTGATCATGCAGGTCATGGCAGAAAGGTCCCAAGACCCTGAAGAGATTTCTTTCTCATAATCATTGATCATCGCAAACGCGAAGTTAGGCGCCCACGTCTTCGTTGCACGGTAGCGGTCCATCCAGTCAAGCCAGCGCAGCGGCTGAGCGATGAAATCATCTGTTCTTGCCCGAATCTGCTCACAGCCCGTATACACATTGACAAGGTGGAACATGACAATACCGCCAATATGGTCTAAAGGCATCCAGTCTAACGAGACATCCTCTTGTGTAAATTGATTGGCTGCCACCGTTCCTTTGACATTCGCAAGCACACTTCTATGAGAATGCTCTACGCATTTTGGCATCCCTGTACTTCCAGACGTTAAGATAAAAAAGACGGAATCATCTGGCGCCGCAGGATGAGCCTCTGTATCCCTTTCTAAAGAAAGCATCGGCTCGACTGCTGCTACATGTAATTGATCTGTGTGCCACAGTAAAGCTAAGCCTTGCACCTCTTCGATCAGTGATTCATCTGTTAAAATGAGCGGATGCTCTAGCAGCTCCCATGCATGATGGAGCTTCTTCACTGCGGCATTCATCTCCCGGTAGGTCGGAGCAGCCGATACAAGTGTCGGAACAAATCCGCCTAACACACATGCCCAAAAGGCAGTCACCATCGCATGATTCGATGAAAATTGAAAGAAAACAGGATCGCCTGCCTTTAGACCCAGCTCTCTTAAACCCGTCAGAACCCGCTCAGCGTCTTCCTTTAACCGTGCGTAGGATTGCTTGAGTTCGTTCTCGCTATTCACGATATAGGTGAGTCCATTTGTCGTTTTTGCTGCCTCTGTTAAGACGTCCTGCAAGGTCTGTGCTCCTGTTGTGACATCTAGATCCCCTCCATAGGAAAGGGCGGGCGGCATGTCCGCTAAAGCAGGCGCAGCCGTTTGCGTGTGTATCGATTCAGCTGCGGCCTCCTGCTCAAAATGATTGTCGAGAAATAAATGAGAGAGGTGATATGGCCGCGGTCGAATGGTTTTTTCACGCGAAAAAACAGCGAAGCGTTCAATTTCGTTGGTTTGTAAAATGGTTGTCTTTACATCTTGTAAAATCGCATCCATTGATTCATGTACACTAGATTGGTTAATGGTTGATAGTTTCATATGAGTTCCTTTCCTTTTTTGTCAGCCAGGGCTGCAAGACTGCACCCCTGCCTAACCTAAAGTTTACAAGACTGGTTCTCTATTTTTTTGATTGAATATCCTTTTGATCAGCTGTGCATTTTGAGCTGCACATTCTTTATGCTTGAACATTTCAGCGTGTTGACCGTAGCCTTGATATTGGCTAAAAGCACCAGTCGTCGCATGTTCCCAACCTTCCATCCAGTCCGGAATGTCCATTTGTTCTTCAGATTGGATGAAAGCAATATTTGCCTGTATCTCTCCTTGATTCACCCCCTTAACAAATGTTTCATAGTAGGCCCGTGTCTTTTGAGCAAGCGCTTCTTGGACGAGCTCCGCATGAGCCAATTCACTTTGCTTCGACTGATGGACAATCGCATCTATATCATCATCAATGGATCGTCCTTCTAAATCACTTTCTCCAATTTTCTTATAGGAGTCGATCATGATGACCTTTTCGACTGTACGCCCTGCTTGTTCAAGCGCTTGAACGAGCTCAAAGGCTAGATAGCAGCCGCCAGAGTACCCCATCAAAGTCAGCGGTCCTTCAGGCTGAAGATGCTGGATATGCTGAACGTATTGCGTGATTCGGTGATCAGCTTCTATAAAATCAAAGGCGATCAATCGAACACCATCGAGCGTTTTTGCTGCTTCCTGATAGATAAAGCCGTAGCCCGGTAATGGCGGGAGAGCAAAGACGGTTGGCGATTGAGATTCATTGAATACAAGATAGCCAGCGGCTTCCTGGTCCTGCTTTTGAATATAACGACTGATCGCTTCAATCGTTGGTGTCTCAAACAGCAAATGAATAGGCACCTGGACCTTGAATTCCTTAGACACTTTGGACAAAAGTGACATCGCTTTTAATGAATGTCCGCCAAGCTCAAAGAAATGGTCATCCGTGCTAATATCATCTCGTTCAAGCACTTCCCGCCACATCACGAGCAGCTTTTGTTCTACTTCATTTACTGGCAGCTTCACATGGCGCTTTCCTTGCGGCGCCTCTGGCTTTGGCAGCTGACGCTTATCAACCTTTCCATTTGTCGTGAGCGGCAGGTTATCGAGTCTGATCAGCTCATGAGGCAGCATATAAGCCGGAAGACGCTCCTTCAGCCCAGACTTGATCACATCGAGCTTGTCCTTCCATTCATCCTCACATGTGATATAGGCGAGCAGTCTTGTATGATTTGTTTCATCATGGTCAGCTATGAGTGCAGCTTGTTTTACACCTGGATGCACGAGAAGATGGGCTTCAATTTCTGTCAGCTCAATTCGATGTCCGCGAATTTTCACCTGATCATCTACTCTGCCTGCATACTCAATCAGACCGTCTTCTCGAAAATAAGCTAAGTCTCCCGTGCGATACAGCCTTTCACCCGCAGCGAATGGATGCGCGATAAAGGCTTGTTTTGTCAGGTCCGGACGATTCAAATACCCCTTCGCTAGTCCTTTGCCGCTAAGACAAATTTCTCCGACCATTCCAATCGGCTGAAGCTGTCCTTGCTGACTCAATATATAAGCACTCGTCTGATTGAGCGGCTTCCCGATTGGAATAGAACGTGCCTCTGCCGGTATGGCTTCATCTACAGGATAATAGGTGGCGAAGACTGTTGATTCGGTCGGGCCGTATACATTGATCAGTCTGCCTTTCCCCATCACCTCAAAGGCTTTCCTCACATGCTGAACCGATGCCCGCTCTCCTCCAAACAGCACCTTACGCACACCGCGCATCCAGTCTGTCCCTTCATCAACGAGAAGATGGAATAAAGCCGTTGGAATAAACATGACAGAAATGCTTTCTTCTCTAATCAGCCCGGTCAGCTCGCGCATGTCTAAAATGGTCTCTTTTTTCGGCAGTACAAGCTTCGCACCGTTTAAAAGCGCGCCATATACATCAAAGGTAAAGCCATCAAATACGCTATTAGATAACGACAGCAATGTATCTGTTTCTGAAATGGTTAAGTAATTCGTATTTTTGACCACCCGGGCAATATTGGAATGGGTCGTCATGATGCCTTTTGGCTGTCCCGTTGTTCCAGATGTATACATGATGTATGCCGTATCATGTAAACCTGCTTCAAGCGGCAGATTCTCTGAGCTCATCAGTGAAATTTCCTGATCATCTGCAAAAAGATACGTGCCATCAAACGCGAGTGCCTTCGCCTGACTAATGAAGGTTGAGTGAGTCAGAAGATGCGTGGCCCTGCTGTCTTTCAGCATATATTGAATGCGGCTTTCCGGATAATCAGGATCAATTGGCACATAGGTTGCGCCTGCTTTTAAGACAGCAAGCAAGCTGACAATGAGTTCAGACGTGCGATCTGCTAAAATGGCGATGACCGTTTGAGGTGCAGCCCCATTTTTTTGTAAATGCCTTGCCAATCGATTGGCCTGTTCATTCAGCTCCGCATATGTCATCGTGTGCTCTCCCGCTGATAAAGCCACCGCATTCGGCTGTTTGCGGACATTATGCTCAAACCATTTAGACAAATAGAGCTGATCATGCTCAAGCTCAGGTGCATTCCATTCCTCAAGAATCAGCTGCTTTTCCTGCTTCGTCACGAGAGTAAGTGTGTGAACTGATTGATCTGGATGCTTGATCGCCTCTTTTATCAAAAGAATCAGCTGCTCCTTTAACCGGTGGACAAATGCAGGGTCAAATGCTCTTTGGTTAAAAGCCAGCTTCAATTGCAATTGTTCTCCGGGCGATGCAAGCAAATTGAGATCATAGTTCGATTTTTCATATACATTCATATCTTCCACAGTAAATCCTAGCAGTGCCTCTTGTTCATCCTTCTTTGCAGCTGGGACATTCTCAAACACCACAATATGATCAATAAGCTGCTGCTGACCTGTCTTTGCCTGAATATCATATATCGGGATATATTGGTGCGGTTCGGCCGCAAGAGACTGCTGCTGTGTTTCTGATAATAGAGAACAAAATGTCATCTGATCTGTCAGTTGAATTCTTCTTGGGATGACATTGATGAACAATCCAACCATCCGGTCAACGCCAGCCAAATCTGCCGGACGTCCTGACACAACCGTTCCAAACAGAACATCATTTGACCGCTGGTACCTGCTCAGCAGAATCGACCAAACCGATTGAAGCGCACTGCTTAACGTGGCATTCTGCTGCAATGCTAGCTCTGATAAAGCAGCCGTTTCTTCTTTGCTCATAGACCATTCGATTTCGCCTAATTCATACTCATTTGTTTGTTTTCGTTGTTCTTTAAAGGTCGATTGTCCATCAAATCCTGCTAATGATTGCTGCCAATATTGAAGTGACGCTTGTTTATCTTGTTTTTCCAGCCATTGAATATATTCTTTATATGGTTTGACAGGCTCTAGCTTGTAAGGCAGGTCATGCAAAAGCGCATGGTAAACCGCATATAATTCCTGCACGACAAGTCCAAAACACCAGCCATCTAGCAGGATATGGTGATAGCTCCATATCCAGCGATAGCTAGCAGGGCCCGTTTGGAAAACGGTTGCCCGCATGAGAGAATCCCTCGAGAGGTCAAAGCCTCTCAGTTGATCTTTTTGTTTGAAAGCCTCAATACGCACAAGCTGTTCGTCTTCAGAAAGATCCTGCATGTCCACGACATCAAGTGTAAAAGGACGTTTCTTCAACACAACTTGGATAGGGCGCTTCACTTTTTCATGGAGGAACACGGTACGAAAAATATCGTACCGTTCCACGATGATATTCATGCTTTTTTCAAGCAAGTCATGACGAAGTGTGCCCTTGACGTTCATATCCATCTGCTCTACATAAAAACCCTTTTCTTGATGATGGAGGGTATGAAACAGCATTCCTTCTTGCATCGGTGACAGATAATACATGTCTTGAACTTGATCCCTTTTAAATTGAATCATCTATTTCATTCCTCCTTTCCCTTTTTTATGACTGATCTAGTGGTGTTAGGTCAATTTCTCCTCAAGCATGTCAAAGATATCATCCATTTCATCCATTTCAAGGTCAGCAGCAGAGAAGTCACTTGGCGTAAACTCTCGCTCGTGACGCGCTAAGCAATGGGTGATGACGGATTGGATTTTCCCCTTCAGCAATGCCATGAACTGCTGTATCGTCTGTTCTTCATATTCATCTGTACAATAGGAACACGACAAAATGAATCGATTGTGTTGAACAAGACCACTGAGATTCAGCTTATAGACAGCTTCTGAATCAGGGCTTGCTTGTCGTCCCATATCATAGGCGGACGGTCCAAAGAGTTCTGTCGTCACTTCCTGATCAATCTGCCCAAGATAGTTCAAGCTGATTTCAGGATGTATGTGTTGTGCTGCCGCCTCCGTAGCTGTCAGGTATTTTAAAATGCCGTAGCCAATTCCTTTATTCGGCACACGTCTCAGCATCTCTTTCGTTCCTTTAATAGCCTCAGCTATTGTCTGACCTGGCTTCGCTTCAAGAACGACTGGATACATACTCGTAAACCAGCCAACCGTGCGGGATACATCTAACCCTGATAAAATATCCTCTCTTCCATGACCTTCAATCTGCACATGTACATGAGATTGACCTGTCCATTCCTGAACAGCAAGACCGAGAGCACACAGGAGAACATCGTTTATTTCTGTTGTGTACGGAAGGTGAATATCGGTCAAAAGATGCTCAGTTTCTGTTTCTGTCAGCTGCATTTGGATCGCTTTGGTTTGAGCGACTTTTCTTACTTTCACTTCATGATCAACAGGTAAAGTGGTAAATGGCATGCTGTCAATCTCTGTCCAATACTCATGTTGGCTTTTTAATGGCTGTGACTGCGCGTAGCGCTCAATCGCCTCTGCCCATTCTTTGAAGGAGTGGGTTTTTGGCGGCAGAACCAGTGTTTGTCCTTGTTCTGCCTGCTGATAAAGAGACATAAAGTCCTCTAGTAAAATTCGGCATGAGACACCGTCAATGACAAGATGGTGGGTCACCATGAGTAGATGATCACCGTTTTCCGTATGGAAACAAATCACTTTCATGAGCGGACCTTTTTGGAGGTTCAGCTGACGCTGATACTCATTGGCATATGTGGAAATGGCCTTTATCACGTCCTGCTCTTTTGAGACATCACGAGAAATAATCGAAAACGGTTCTGTGAGATCCCGCTGATTGTATTGCAGAATGTCATCATGCTCCTGCCTGTAGACCATACGCAGTGCATCATGATGTGAAAGTAATTTCTGCATCACTTGTTCTGTAATCGAAAGGTCAAATCCATTTGGCGCATAAAGCATCATCGAGAGATTCCAATGATGCTGGTCGCTGAATGCTCGCTCAAAGAACCAGCGCTGAATCGGCGTCAAAATGACTTCCCCTTCAACTGGTGACTGGTCGGCTTTCATTTGATCAGCTTCTTCGATATATGGACGGAGCTCCGCAATCGTTGGATATTGGAATAGCAGCTTCATATCGAGCTTCCAGCCCTCTTGCGTGAGCCTGCTCGCCATTTGAATGCCTTTAATCGAATCTCCGCCAAGGAAAAAGAAATGATCGTGAATGCCGACTTGGCTCACGCCGAGCACGTCTGCCCAAATGGCACAAAGAAGCGTTTCGACTTCGTCTCTTGGGGCTTCGTATGCCGTTTGATCCGCTTCCACATTTGGAGCTGGCAACGCTTTGAGATCGACTTTGCCATTTGCCGTCATTGGAAATTGGTCTAGGTTTATGATCCATGATGGCACCATATATTCTGGCAAGGTGCGTTTTAAGCTTTCTTTTAAGTCTTTTGTTCCATTCTCCGTGATGACATATGCGGCAAGGGCGTCTTGATCGCTTGCATCTTTCACCGTTGTCACGACTGCTTCTTTTACTGAATCCAGCGCAAGAAGCTGAGCTTCAATTTCTGACAACTCAATACGGAAGCCGCGGACATTGACCTGATGGTCTTTTCTGCCGAGATAGATGAGCTCGCCATCCTCTGTCCATTTCACCAAATCGCCTGTGCGGTACATGCGCTCCCCTGGATAAAATGGATCTCGTACAAATCGTTTGTCCGTCTCCTCTGGAAGATTCCAGTACCCTCTTGCCAGTCCTTTCCCCGCAATGACGAGCTCACCCGGTACGCCTGGCGGCGAGAGGTCATATAACGAACCCAAAATGTAAAAACGAGTATTGGCAATCGCTGTTCCGATAGGAAGCGTGCCTTGATCTGGATTGATGATACCGCTTGTCGCCACGACCGTATTTTCAGTCGGGCCGTAGTTATTCACTAGTTTGTATCGAACGGGCTTCACCTGTTTCAGCTTGTCTCCGCCTGTCAGTAAGTAGCGCAGAGAGTGATTGTCCATCGACATAAACTGCTCACATAGCTGAGTTGGCAGGAACGCAATGGTGATGCCTTCGTCATTGAAATACGTATTGAGCTTGATCATATCGAGGCGAATCGCTTCGTCGATAATGTGCAGCTCTGCGCCGGCGATCCATGTCGGGAACATCTCCCAAATGGAGGCGTCAAAGCCAAAGCCGGCATATTTGGCGGTTCGATCTTTATTTGTCACCCGGAAGGCATCATTGTGCCAGAAGGCGAGATTCACTAGTGACTGGTGTTCGACCATGACACCCTTCGGCTGTCCAGTCGTCCCGGATGTGTAAATCATATATGCGAGATCAGTTGGTTTGACATCAACCTGAACGTTTTGCGTTCCTCCTTCTGCGGCATCTTCTATCAACAGGACATGACCTGTGAAAGAAGTTGGTGCATTGAGCTCTTTTTGGATAAGAAGCACTTCTGCCCCGCAGTCTTCCAGCATGTATGCAATGCGCTGCGCTGGATAATCGGCATCAATCGGCACGAATGCCGCACCAGCCTTGAGGATGCCAAGGACGGCGGCCGTCATGTCAAGGGACGGGCGGGTGAGAATGCCGACGCGATCTCCTGGTTTTGTGCCGTTTGAGATGAGTCTTGAAGCGACTACATTTGCCCGGTTATTCAGTTCTTCATATGTCCAGCTGGTTCCGCAGAAGGTCGCCGCTTTTTGATGAGGTGCTTCATGTGCCTGTGCCTCAATCAATGCATGAACGGTTTGATCTGACGGGACGTCGAGGACCGGTCCTGACCATTCGCCGAGCAGTTCCTTCTTTTCTTCTTTTGTTAAGATAGATAGCGCTGAAATTGGCTGATTCAGCTTAGCCAGCATTTCGTCTATAATTTGTTCAAAATATCGACTCCAGCGCTGAATGGTACTCTTTTTAAACAGTGCCGCTGCATACTCAAAGCGCAGGCCCACTTGATCTTGTTCTTCAAATACACCAAGAGTTAAGTCAAATTTTGCATGAACCGTGTCCTGCTGCTTTTGGGAGAGCTTTAGTCCATTCAGTTTCAGATCCGGTAACGTCAGGTCACGGTCATCCGTTGTCAGCATGACACTAAACAATGGATTGCGGCTCACGTCTTTCGGAAGATCTAACTGTGAAACCAATTCCTCAAACGGGAATCCTTGATGTTCATAGGCTGATAGGTTGCGATCTTTCATTTTTTCAAGCAGGTGCTCGGCGGTTTCTTCCAGCTGCAATTCATTTCGAAGGGCCAGTGTATTCACAAACATGCCTGGAATCCGTTCGAGTGAAGCATGTGTACGTCCTGCTGTCACAGCGCCTATCACGATATCTGTCTGCCCAGTTAATTTATGAAGGAAAATGGCAAACGCGGTTTGCATCACCATGTTCAAGCTCACACCTTTTTCAGCCATGAGCGTTTTGATGGACTGCGTTTTTTCAGCAGATAACCATCTATCGACTCGGTCTCCTTCAAATGACTGAACACTAGGGCGCGGAAAATCAAGCGGAAGCGCCAAATCTTCTGGAGGTTGTGCATATTGCTCCAGCCAATACTGCCGCTGTTTTTCAAGCGATACTTGCTGTTTTTCCTCCTGCTGCCATACCGCATAATCCTTGTAGTGCAGCTGAACTGGCGGTAACGCCCTTTTCTCATACAGCTCTGCCAATTCTTGAACGAGCAGACTGCGTGTGACACCATCTGCAATGATATGGTGGATATCCATCATGAACACAAATTTCTCATCAGAAAGCTTAACCACTTTCGCTCTCATTAATGGTGCCTGTTGTAATGAGAATGGTGTGATGAATTCCTCTACGACAGATTGCTCCTGATCGCTCTGTATTTCAACAACCTCTAACGTAAACGGTACCTGGCGATAAACTTTTTGGACTGGCACACCGTCAATTTCCACAAAGGCTGTCCGCAAAGATTCATGTCTTTCGATTAAAGCTTGAAGCGCTTCTTCCAGCTGCTGCAGATCAAGGCTTCCTTCCATCATTAAAACGGCTGGCATATGGTAGGTGACTGCGTCTGGATGCAGCTGCTGTAACACATACATACGCTTTTGTGCGGAAGAGACGGGATAGAAATCTTGCTTTTCCGCTGACTGAATGGATGTGACGACCGAAGAATCAGCTTCTTCCAAGTATGCGGCCATCGCCCGTATGTTTGGCTTTTCAAAAAGGACTTTGAGCGGCACATGCTTGTTTAGCTTGGCTTGCATCTTCGAAATGAGTACCATGCCTTTGAGGGAGTGACCTCCTAATTCAAAGAAATGGTCATGAACACCGATTTGTTCAACCCCAAGAACATCTGACCAAATGGCACAAAGCGTTTGCTCAAGTACCGTTTCTGGTGCTACGTGCGCCGTACGGTTCATATGCACCTCATGTGGAAGCGGCAGAGACTTCGCATCCACCTTTCCGTTTTGTGTGAGCGGAATGTGATCCACTTTGACAAAATAGGTTGGAATCATATAATCCGGCAGTGCCTCCGCAAGCTTTTCTCTAAACATCAGCGTTCCAATGTGTTCAGGCGCTGTGTAATATAGCGCAAGCTCAGGTAAACGGGACAGGTGAAGCACTTTGACATACACTTCTTGAAGGGTTGAAAGTGCACGCGCGGCATGCTCAATTTCTTGTTTCTCAATTCGGTAGCCGCGGATTTTCACTTGATCATCTACTCTTCCAAGAAACTCAATGTCTCCATTTGCATGCTGTCTGACCAAATCCCCTGTCCGATACATCCGCTCTTGAGGGAAAAATGGATTTTCAAGAAAACGCTCTGCTGTTAATTCAGGCTGATTCAAATACCCTTTCGACACGCCTTCCCCAGATATATAAAGCTCTCCCGGTGCGCCATAAGGGACAAGGCGCTGCTCTCGATTGCATACGAGCGCTCTTGTATGAGCAATTGGCTGCCCGATTATAGAGCGTTCCTTTAAAGTGTCCAGCTCATGCGGTGTGATCAGCTTGGTCACTGTTCCGATGGTTGTCTCTGTTGGACCGTAATGGTTCATCACTGCCACGCATGGATGCTGCTTCATAAATGTCTCAACATCCTCAGAGACAATGGATTCTCCTCCAAGTACAACAAGGCGTAAAGCGTCAAATTCATGATTCTTAGAATCTTCCATCATATGAAATAGGGATGGTGTCATTTTGATATAAGTCAATTCTTGCTCATCAATGAAACGCATGAGACGCACAGGGTCTGTATACACATCTTCACGAGGAACATAGAGTGTACCCCCTGCTTTTAAGACAGGGAAAATGCTTGTGTAACCGAGATCGTATGCATAAGAAGAAAGCAGTGCAGTTCGATCATATTCTTGCAGTGTTACCTCATTTGTCAGCCAGGTGACGTAGTGTGATAGATTACGATGCGTAAGCTGTACACCCTTCGGCTTCCCTGTTGTACCAGATGTATAAATCACATAAGCGAGCTGATCAACCGATACATCCAGCAGATCTAACGAATGGTTTTGGTGCACTGCTTTTTCGACATGTACCACTTGAAGAGACTGCTGATCCTTATATGAATGGGTATGCGTCTCATTTGTGACGATGACTTGTGCACCTGAATCTTCTAATGTATAACGGATACGTTCGGCAGGAAAAGCCGGATCAATTGGTACAAATGCACCTCCTGCTTTCATCACACCGAGCATTGAGACGATGACATAAACAGAGCGATCAAGGATGAGCGCCACAGTACTTTCTTTCTCTACGCCTCTAATCTTCAGTTCACTGCTGAGTGCATTTGACATGTCATCAAGCTCGCGATAGGTGAGCTTCCTTTGATCATCCATGACCGCAATGGCATCTGGCGTTTCCTTTGCCTGACGTGAAAATTGGACATGAAATGGCTCATGACGATTCGTTTGCCCTTCATCTTTTTTCTCCAACCGCTCCATTTGCTCATGCTGGTCCAGTATATTGAGCAAGCCGATCTGTTCATCCGGATGGTGGATCGCCTCACGAATAATCGCCAGAAGATGAGTTCCTAACCGGCGGACGGTCTCCTCTTTAAATAATGCCGTTGCATAGTCAAGGCTCAGTTTTAATTCTCCCTCACGTTCAAATGCCTCTAGAGACAAATCAAATTTGACCGAGCGATGCTGAATGGCATAAGGCGATATGTGAAGATCGCCGAGCCTTAGAGCTGGAACCTCCATGTTCTGCATATTAAACGAAACGCTAAAGAGCGGGCTCCGAGTTGTATCACGATCTAGCGGAAGACGTGCAATTAGCTCTTCGAGTGGATAGCTTTGATGTGCAAAAGCCTCGACACTCGTTTCTTTTATTTCTTCAAGCAGCTGTAAAAATGATTTGGTTTGTTCTGGTTTCCCGCGCATCGCAATGGTATTGATGAACATCCCCGGCATGTCCTGTATATCAGGGTGTGTCCGCCCTGCAACAGGGGAACCAACGATGATATCTTCCTGCCCACTATAAGAAGCGAGCAGCACTTGAAATGCAGATAACAAGAACATATACAAGGTCGTATCTGTTTTCTGAAGCAATTCATGAATGCGCTGAGTCGTCACTTGATCACAGCCAAACATCACTCGTTCTCCGGCAAAATCACGTTCGGCTGGACGCGGATAGTCTGTTGGTAAATCTAAAACCGGTAATTCTCCTTCGAATTGCTTTAGCCAATACGCTTCATGCTCCCGCTGTTTCTCCGTCTCTTCTTCACTTAACTGCCAGACAGCGTAATCTTTATAATGAATGGCTCTTTCTGCAAGTGCTTCTCCATCATAGGCCTTCGCCAAATCTTGAATGAACGTCTTCATGGAGCTGCCATCTGTAATGAGATGATGTGCTTCCAATACTAGAAGATGACGGTTTTCATTGACTTTCAACAGCTGCGCTCGTAAAAGGGGTGCGGCTGTCAAATCAAATGGTGATTGACGTTCAGTAAGAAACGCCTCTGCATCTTCTTCCTTTATGTCATGGACGGGAAGGTCAAATGCAGCACGTTCATGCACCCTTTGTACAATGTCTTCTCCGTTCATATGAAAACTCGTTCTCAAAATTTCATGCGTTTGGATCAACTGATCAAACGCTGAGCTGAGCCGCTGATGATCGAGTACACCTTCAAGTGTTAATACGATCGGAATATGATAGTTCCTGCTGTCAGGTTCGAGTGTCTGCAAAATGTATAAGCGGCGCTGAGCTGGCGACACCGGATATTCTTCCGCCTGCGTTGCTGGCAAGATCGGATGGCCCTGTTCTTCTTGACCGTCCTGATCGATATATGCCGCAAGTGAACAAATCGTTGGCTTCTCAAAAATCACTTGAATCGGGACTTCCTTTTGAAACACCTCTTGAATCTTCGCTGACATCATCATCGCTTTGAGAGAATGTCCCCCAGCCATGAAGAAATGCTCGTCTACTCCAATCGTTTTCCCAAGGAGCTCCTCCCAAATTTGAGCGAGTGCCTTTTCCGTTTCGGTTTCAGGCGGAATGATCTTGATCTCTTCACGATGCGCTTCGTCTGGCTTTGGTAAGGCTTTTCGGTCTACCTTTCCGTTCGCTGTAAGCGCAAAGGCATCGAGCTTCATCACATGGTGCGGCACCATATAAGCTGGTAGCTCTTGATTGAATAAAGCTCTCACCTCTTCTTCTGTCATAGTCCCCGTGAAGTAAGCGGTGATTTCCTTTTCATCTGAAGAAGACTCATGGACGAGTACAACTGCATCATCTATGCCAGTCTCTTGCTGAAGCATCGTTTCAATTTCACCGAGCTCAATACGGAAGCCGCGAATTTTCACTTGATCATCTTTCCGGCCGAGGAATTCAATCTGGCCATCCGCGCCATACCTAGCCAAATCCCCCGTTCGATACAAACGTCCTGCCGGCTTAAAAGGGTCTGCCATGAATACTTGATTGGTCAAATCTGGACGATGGAGATATCCTCTTGAGACACCATCACCGCCGACATACAGCTCTCCTGGCGCTCCAATTGGCTGAAGTCTTTGATAGTCATCTAAAATGTAGGCTGACGAATGATGAATCGGCTGACCAATTGGGATCGTGCCCGTTTCATTCCCTCTCACTTCATAAATGGTCGAGATCGTTGTATTTTCTGTCGGGCCATATGCATTCAGTAATACAAGTGCTGGATGATTCTTTTTCACAAGCTCTGCACTCTTCACATTGATCACATCGCCGCCTGTGATTAATGTGGTTAATCCTTTGAACATCTGCGGCCGCTGCTGAGCCAGCTGATTAAATAATCCAGTCGTTAAAAAGAGCGCCGAGATCTGATGTGTTTGAATAAATTGTTCGAATCGATTGATATCCAATAAAGTATTACGGTCAACAGGATAAAGCGTCGCACCACCCAGCAGCGTGGTGAAGATTTCAAAGGTAATGGCATCAAAGCTGACTGCCCCTGTATGCGCCATACGATCCGAAGCGTTCAAACCCAATTTTTCCTGAGAACATGCTAATCTCACAATATGCTGATGCTCAATTTGAACACCTTTTGGCCGTCCAGTTGAGCCCGACGTATACATGATATACGCCAATTGAGAAGGAGACGTCCGGACTGAGAAGTCCACGTTTGAGCAATTAGACATTTCTGTCACATGAATAGCCTTGATGTTTTCGTAAACTGGCGGCTGACTGTCAGCATAAAGCAAAATCGATACGCCGCTGTCTTCAAGCATAAATTGGATTCTCTCCTCAGGCTGGGATGGATCAATCGGTACATAAGCAGCCCCTGCATGAAGAACTGCTAAAATGGCGATGACCGCATCTGCTGATCGGTTCATATACACCGCGACAGCATCCTCGGGCTGTACACCGTTTTCAACCAGACTGCCAGCTAATTGATGGATTTCTTGTCCAAGCTCTTCATATGTGAATGCTCGATCTCCTTCGACTAATGCCAGATGGTCAGGCTGCGCCTTGATGCGTTCCTTGAGAAGCTCAGGAATGGACAGGTGCTTCGGATAATCTCGCTCTGTCTTGTTCCACGCTTCAATCTGCTGCTTTTCTTCTTCCGTCATACATGTCACTTCATGAAGGCGTACGTCAGGGTTTTGGATGATTTGCTTCATGAGATGGGTCAGGTGTTTAGAGATATTTCCAATCACCTGTTCTTCAAAAGCTATTGCATTGTATTTCATTTTCAATGTCCACGTTTTACCTGGATAGACAAGGACATTCAAATCGAAATTCGTTTGTTCAAATCCATCCTTTACATCAATCGAGAAACCAAGACGTGCAGACATGGTGTCACCAGACAGCTCTTGATCCAAAGGATAGTTCTCAAACCCAACCAAGTGATCGAAGAGCTGTCCTCCACCGGCTGTCTTTTGCTGAATCTCATAAAGCGGCATGAAATCATAGCTTTCCGCTTCCAGGGCATGCTGCTGAACCTTTTGAAACAGTTGTTTGAAAGTCTGCTCCTGATCCAATGTCACCCGGACTGGTATCGTATTGATAAACAGCCCTGCCATGCGCTCAATCCCAGACACACTTGGAGGCCTTCCCGATACGACCGTTCCGAATGTGACATCATCTGCCGCATGATATGTGCCTAAAAGAACGGACCAGACAGCTTGAAACAGGTTCGGTGCTGTCACTTGGCATTGTCTTGCTGCATCTTGAATGGCTTGTACCATGTCAGCATCCCATGTGAACGTCGATTCCTGATGGTCGTATTGCCCGTTCGTCTCTTTCTGATGAAGCAGCCCTTGATGCTGAACAGCACCGTCTAGACGCTCCTTCCAATAGCCTTCCGCTTCTTGTTTGTTTTGTTTTCCAAGCCACTGGATATAGTCTGCATAAGGCTTACCTTGTGAGCGGTCAGGCGTTCGTCCGTTTCGGTAAGATTCATAGTAATGAAACAGTTTTTTCATCAAAACACCCATGGACCAACCATCCATGATGATGTGATGGTTGCTCCAAATGAGATGCCAGTTTGTTTCATTTAATTGAAAAACAGCGACTTTCAACAACAGATCATTCGTTAAGTGAAATCCTTGCTTTCTCAATTGCTTTTTATATTGATCTAATACCTTTTGCTGCTCCTGATGATTCAGATGAGATAGATCCTCTCTATACATATCTAGATGACGTTCAGCTAGTACAACCTGACGAGGCTTTTGCAATTGCTGATAGACAAAGGCTGTACGGAGAATGTCATATGTCCGTATAAGCTCATTGAGACTCTTTTCAAAAAGATCGAGATCAAACTCTCCGCTTATTCCAAGCTCAAGCTGTGTGAAATAAGAGGAGGAATTAGGGTCTAGCATGGCATGATACAGCATGCCTTCTTGCATTGGTGTTAAAGGATATACCTTTTGAATTTTCTGTTTGCTCATAGTCCACCTCTTCATTTGCTTAAAATATATCCATTAGCTTTTCAAGTTCATCCATCGTGAGATCATCATCCCCTACATCACTAGGTGTGATTTGGGTCTCATCCTGTGATACACAATGAGAGATCAGGACCTTCACATTCTTTTCTAGGAGATCCTTGAACTGTTCCATCGTATGTTCTTCAAATTCAAGGTGATGATATGAAATCGTCACATGGAGCATGCTTTGTTCAACAAAACCAACAATATCTAGTGCATGAGGTTTCTCTGATTCAGGACTAAGCGATTGACCTGCATGCCATGCGGATCGATTCAGTTCACCGCCGCCGATCTGTTCATCAAACTGGCCAAGGTAGTTAAAGCTGATGTCCGGTGTGACATCAAAGGCGATATCCCCCTTCATTTTGTCAGGTGTTAAATATTTTAAAATGCCATAACCGATCCCTTTGTTCGGAATGTGCCTGAGTTCCTCTTTTAAATGCTTGATTTGATAAGAAAGATCGTCTGCATGCGACATATCCAGTAACACAGGATACATGCTTGTAAACCAGCCAATAGTCCGCGACACATTGACCGCCGGAAGGATTTCTTCTCTTCCGTGCCCTTCAAGGTGAATCAAATGTCTGTCTTCACCTGTCCACTCTTTCATCGATAATCCTAATGCTGTCAGCAAAATATCGTTTATATCTGTGTGGTAGGCCTCGTGTACACCCGTCAGGAGGCTGTGCGTTTCCTCCTCAGACAATGTAAATCGAATTGTCTGCGTATGAAGCATTCGTTGATCCTCCGTGACATGATCCTTCTGAAGCGGTGTGACTGAATGTGAAAGTACCTTTTTCCAATAGGCTCTTTCCGCTAGCAGGTCATCTGACACAGCGTATTCTGTCAGCCTCTGGGCATATTCTTGGAATGAATGTGTTTTTTCAGGAAGTGTCAGGACCTCCCCGCGCTTCGACTGTTCATAAAGAGCCATGAAGTCTTCAAGGAAAATACGCCATGACACACCATCGATGACAAGATGGTGTACGGCAAGCAATAGGTGATCTCCCTGCTCCGTTCGGAAAATAGCAGGTTTCACTAATGGGCCCTCTGTTAAAGAAATACTCGCCTGCACTTCATTTGCCAGCTTTTCTACCTGCTGGATTTGCTGCGTGAGCTCCCCTTTTACTTCAATCACGTCAACTGCCACATTGTTTTCCTCTACTCCACGATGACGCTGGATGATGCGTCCTTCTTCCAATGGATAAATCAACCGCAATGCATCGTGATGGATCATCAGCTGCTCCAACACTTGCTTGACGATCGCTTCATTTAAACCTTTTGGGGCATGAAGCATAACGGATTGATTCCAATGATGCTGACTGCTAAAGTTTCGTTCAAAGAACCAGCGCTGAACCGGCGTCAAAATGACTTCCCCTTCGACAGGTGATTGGTCAGCTGTCATTTGATCAGCTTCTTCGATATATGGACGGAGCTCCGCAATCGTTGGATATTGGAATAGCAGCTTCATATCAAGCTTCCAGCCCTCTTGCGTGAGCCTGCTCGCCATTTGAATGCCTTTAATCGAATCTCCGCCAAGGAAAAAGAAATGATCGTGAATGCCGACTTGGCTCACGCCGAGCACGTCTGCCCAAATGGCACAAAGAAGCGTTTCGACTTCGTCTCTTGGGGCTTCGTATGCCGTTTGATCCGCTTCCACATTTGGAGCTGGCAACGCTTTGAGATCGACTTTGCCATTTGCCGTCATTGGAAATTGGTCTAGGTTTATGATCCATGATGGCACCATATATTCTGGCAAGGTGCGTTTTAAGCTTTCTTTTAAGTCTTTTGTTCCATTCTCCGTGATGACATATGCGGCAAGGGCGTCTTGATCGCTTGCATCTTTCACCGTTGTCACGACTGCTTCTTTTACTGAATCCAGCGCAAGAAGCTGAGCTTCAATTTCTGACAACTCAATACGGAAGCCGCGGACATTGACCTGATGGTCTTTTCTGCCGAGATAGATGAGCTCGCCATCCTCTGTCCATTTCACCAAATCGCCTGTGCGGTACATGCGCTCCCCTGGATAAAATGGATCTCGTACAAATCGTTTGTCCGTCTCCTCTGGAAGATTCCAGTACCCTCTTGCCAGTCCTTTCCCCGCAATGACGAGCTCACCCGGTACGCCTGGCGGCGAGAGGTCATATAACGAACCCAAAATGTAAAAACGAGTATTGGCAATCGCTGTTCCGATAGGAAGCGTGCCTTGATCTGGATTGATGATACCGCTTGTCGCCACGACCGTATTTTCAGTCGGGCCGTAGTTATTCACTAGTTTGTATCGAACGGGCTTCACCTGTTTCAGCTTGTCTCCGCCTGTCAGTAAGTAGCGCAGAGAGTGATTGTCCATCGACATAAACTGCTCACATAGCTGAGTTGGCAGGAACGCAATGGTGATGCCTTCGTCATTGAAATACGTATTGAGCTTGATCATATCGAGGCGAATCGCTTCGTCGATAATGTGCAGCTCTGCGCCGGCGATCCATGTCGGGAACATCTCCCAAATGGAGGCGTCAAAGCCAAAGCCGGCATATTTGGCGGTTCGATCTTTATTTGTCACCCGGAAGGCATCATTGTGCCAGAAGGCGAGATTCACTAGTGACTGGTGTTCGACCATGACACCCTTCGGCTGTCCAGTCGTCCCGGATGTGTAAATCATATATGCGAGATCAGTTGGTTTGACATCAACCTGAACGTTTTGCGTTCCTCCTTCTGCGGCATCTTCTATCAACAGGACATGACCTGTGAAAGAAGTTGGTGCATTGAGCTCTTTTTGGATAAGAAGCACTTCTGCCCCGCAGTCTTCCAGCATGTATGCAATGCGCTGCGCTGGATAATCGGCATCAATCGGCACGAATGCCGCACCAGCCTTGAGGATGCCAAGGACGGCGGCCGTCATGTCAAGGGACGGGCGGGTGAGAATGCCGACGCGATCTCCTGGTTTTGTGCCGTTTGAGATGAGTCTTGAAGCGACTACATTTGCCCGGTTATTCAGTTCTTCATATGTCCAGCTGGTTCCGCAGAAGGTCGCCGCTTTTTGATGAGGTGCTTCATGTGCCTGTGCCTCAATCAATGCATGAACGGTTTGATCTGACGGGACGTCGAGGACCGGTCCTGACCATTCGCCGAGCAGTTTTCGCTGCTGCTGTGGTGATAATAATTGCATCTGATCTAACGATTGATCTGGTGCTGACACCATTTGTTCAATCAAGTAAAGGAAATACTCTTTCCACTTCTCAATTGACGACTGATGAAAGATAGCAGAATTAAAATCAAACACAAGCTCAATTTGATCAGGAGATTCATTTCCAGTTAAGGTCAAATCAAATTTAGCAATATTCTCTTCGAATGGCTGTGGAACAACATGAAGTCCATCCATCGACAAGTCACGGATATCCGCATTTTCCATTGAGAACACCACATCGAAGATTGGATGGCGGCTTGTGTCTCGAACCGTTTGCACTTGGTCCACCAATTCTTCAAACGGGTACAGCTGATGTTCGTTTGCCTCTAACACAAGCTGATGAACATTTGACGCAAATTCAGCAAATGTCTGATGTCCTGCTGGCTTCGTTCTAAGTGCCAGCGTATTCACAAACATACCGATCACCGATTGAATATCAGGATGGGTTCTACCCACAACCGGAGAACCGATCATGATATCCTCCTGTCTCGCAAGCTTGCTTAAAAGGGTGCTGTAGCAAGCAAGCAGGACTGTATAAGTCGTACTGTTGAGTGACCTGACTAGCTCATCCAATTGTGCTTTAAGCGAGCCGTCGATCGTAAATGCGATGCGATCTCCTGCGAATGTCTGCACTTTTGGCCTTGGCAGGTCTTCCGGCAATGCCAGTACAGGCAGTTCTCCGTGTAATTGCTCCAGCCAAAACGCCTGTTCAGCACCTTTTTGCGCAGCAGATGCCTCACTTTTTGACCAAACAGCATAATCCTTATATTGAACAGGTAAGTCCTCTAGCTTGTCTCCTCGATACAAGGTTGAAAGCTCCTCAATTAAAATACCGACAGACGCACCATCTGAAATGATGTGATGCATATCAATCAGTAAATAATGGACATTTACGGAAACAGACACAAGACCCACTCTGAGTAGAGGCGCTTTTTCTAAATCAAATGGTCGGATAAAGTCATTCATTAATTGTTGAATGTCTCGGCCGTTCCCTTCGATTTTTTCAATGTCTACAGAGACATTTTCTTCAATCCGCTGAACAGGTTCACCCTGAACAAAATCAAAGCTCGTACGGAACGCTTCATGACGACGAACAAGCTGTTCAATGGCTTGTTCAAATCGTTTTTCATCAAATACGCCTTCAAGCTTTAAGGCAGCTGGCATATGATAGCTTTGCTCAGCATCGGTCATTTTCTCCAGAACGTACAGTCTTTTCTGAGCAGACGTCACTGGATAATAGGCCGCCTCTTCCACTTTCTCCACTCGCTTAATTTCCTTTTGCTCCGCTTGATCAACCACAAGGGCAAATGCCTCTAATGTTGGGGATTCAAATAAAGACTTCAAGGTGAGCTCCACCTGCATCTCTTCGTACAGCCTGTTCAGCATTTTCATGCCGCGCAGCGAATGGCCCCCGCATTCAAAGAAATGATCGTGCCTGCCGATTTGCGGCACTTCAAGTACTTCCTCCCAAATGTGTGCCAACGAACGCTCTGTCTCCGATTGAGGAGGGGCGTATTCATTTGCTGCGTGCTCACTTAGATCAGGCGCTGGTAAGGCCCGCCTGTCTACCTTGACGTTACCCGTCAGCGGAAGCTCGTCTAATTGCATGAAGAAGGCCGGTATCATATATACAGGTAATTCACGTCCTACTTGCTCACGTAAATCAGACAATGAGACAGAACCTTCTGCTGTGAAATACGCACATAATGTATCATTTGATGCTGCAATTACGACAGCTTCCTTCAGTTGCGGGTGCCGCAGCAGCTGGTGTTCAATTTCTCCAAGTTCAATTCGCTGTCCTCGAATTTTGACTTGATGATCGATCCGTCCAATGAATTCAATATCTCCATTTGACAGCCAACGTGCAAGATCACCCGTTTTATACATGTTCTCACCAGGACGGAAAGGATTTTCGACAAACTTTCCGCTTGTGAGTTCTGGCTGCCCATAATACCCTTTCACAAGTCCATCACCAGCGACACACAGCTCTCCTGCAACACCTGGCGGCTGCACATGCCCAAATTCATCAACAATATAAACAGCTGTTTGACTCACTGGCTTTCCGATTGGGATAGATAGCGCCTGTTTCTCAATGCGATTCACAGGATAATACGTGGTGAAAATCGTGCTTTCAGATGGTCCATACATATGAACAAGCTTGTCTTCCCCAACCGTTTCAAGCGCTGACACGACATGAGGCACAGAAGCACGTTCTCCGCCAAACAGAACTTTTCTTACGTTCTTCAGGCTGTCCTTTTTCATATCAATGAGTAAGTGAAAAAGAGCTGTCGTGATCATTAAAATGCTGACTCTTTCTTTCTCGATCGCTCCAGAAAGCTCATTCATATTTAAAATGTTGTCTTTTGGCAGAACAATGAGTTTCGCTCCGTTTAATAAAGCACCAAACACATCAAACATAAAGGCATCAAATACATAGTTTGAGAGGCTCATCACCGTGTCTTCATGATGAATGGTGAGATAATTCGATTGCTTCACCGTTCTCAAAATGTTCCGGTGTGTCACCATGTTTCCTTTAGGCTTGCCTGTTGTACCAGATGTATAGGTCAAATTCGCCAAGTCCTCAGGTGAAACACGTACAGCTGTATTTCTTTTTGATTGCTGATCAACAGCCTGATCTTCTGTTTCTATAATTGTTCCCTCAAAAGCAGTGAGCACCGAGCGATGACGCAGCACCTGATGTGTCAGTAAAAATTGTGCATCGCTATCTGACAAAAAGTACTTCACGCGCTCATCAGGGAAATCGGGATCGATTGGTACATAGACACCGCCCGCCTTTAGTACAGCCAGAACAGACAGCACCATCTCATTGGATCGTTCAAAGAATAAGGCCGCTTTCATCCCTTTCTCAAAACCATTTTCACGTAAATAATGAGCCAGTTGGTTCACTCGGTCATTCAGTTCTTGATAAGAAAGAACCTCACCTTTACATTGCAGTGCAGGTTTTTGACCATGTTGCTGCACCTGTGCTTCAAACTGCGTCACAATGGTTTCTTCCGCAGGATAAGGCGTAGGTAACGGGTTCCACCTATTCAGTTGAGCTTCCGCCTCTTGTTCAGACAGTAAACGATAGGAACGAATGGCTTCCTCCGGCGTTTTGACCATCTGCTCCAAAAGATAAACATAATGCTTGAGCATCTGCTCTGCTGTATGTCGTTTAAATAAGGCCGTACTGTAATCGAGAACGAAGGATACACCATGACCTGACTCCATCGCTTGCAGTGTTAAATCAAATTTCGCAATATGGAAATTGGTTTCCTCGACTTCGACTTGCATCTCTCCAATATCCTGGGCTGGCGAATGATCCGGCGTCAGGGTAAAGACGGTATCAAATAATGGATGGCGGCTAAAATCTCTTTGCACATTCAGCTTTTCAAGCAACCGCTCAAATGGGTATTGCTGATGCTCAAACGCCTTCATCGTCTTTTCCTTTACATGCTCAATCAACTGCGTCATTGTTCTGTTCGGATCAACCTCTGACCGCAAAGCAAGTGTCTGGACAAACATGCCGATCATGTCATTCAGATCTGCATGCACACGCCCTGCTGTTGGTGTCCCGACCACAAATTCCTTTTGACCTGTGTATTTCGCAAGCAATGTATAGTAAGCAGAAAGCAGAACCGTATACAGTGTCGTATGATGATTCGCTGCAAGCTCCTGTAATTGTTCCTTTAACGTTTCATCTATTTCTTTGATCACACGATCCCCTGCGAAGGATTGAAGAGCTGGACGCTGATGGTCTGTTAGCAGCTGTAAAGCAGGAATATCGCCCGAAAATTCTTGCAGCCAAAATGCCTCTTCTTTTTGAAAACCTTGATCTGCCTGGTGTTCTTGCCAAACAGCATAATCTTGATATTGAAGCTTCAATGGCGCTTTGACCGATCCCTCGTAAGCATCTGACAGCTCACGCAGCATCAAATCGATCGAAAGACCATCTGAAATCAAGTGATGCATATCGAAAAAGAGCAGATGCTCCTGATCATGTATTGACTGCAAGCCAATACGAAGAAGTGGTGCACACGCAAGATCAAAAGGCCTGACAAAACGATGCATGTTCTCTTCCATCGTGCCGCCTGTCAGCTGCTCTATTTGAAATGGCACTGATGGAGCTACCCGCTGACGAGGGACACCTTTGATTGTATGAAAAGAAGTACGCAGTATATCATGACGTGTGATCAGTCTTTCAAAGGCTTCAGTCAGCTTTTCTCGTTGCAGTGTTCCTTTTAACCGCACAACAGCTGGCATATGGTATGCAATGCTCTGCTCTAATTGACTCACCATATAGATGCGCTGCTGTGGAGGTGACAACGGATAATCGGCGGCAATCGGTGCTTTCGGTATGACCGTTTGAGCGGATTTTTCCGCTTGCTCAATATAGGCGGCCAATGCGGCAATCGTCTGCTGTTCAAATAAAACAGACAACGGCACTTCTACTTGAAAAGTCCGCTCAATATGTGTGAGTACTGTCATCGCTTTGAGCGAATGCCCGCCTCGATCGAAGAATGAATCATATACACCGATCTTCTCTTGATCAAGAACTTCTTCCCACATACGAGCAAGCTCCGTTTCCACATCGTTTCTAGGCGCTACATAAACAGCACTGACAGCCTTGTCTCCTTTTAATGCGGCGAGTGCACGCCGGTCGACTTTTCCGCTTACTGTGAGTGGAAATACATCGAGTTCTTTAAAATAGAGAGGCATCATATAAGCAGGAAGCTGCTGTTTGATAGCGGCTTGCAGCGTGTTCACTGACACACCTTCTTGCTGGACCTGATAATAAGCACTTAACGCTTTTTCACCATCCGCCTCACCAACCAAAAGTACGACAGCCTGACCGACTCCCTCTACCTGCTCCATCACCGCTTCAATTTCGCCTGTTTCTATGCGGTAACCCCTAATTTTCACTTGATCATCCATTCTGCCAAGATAATCAATCGTGCCATCTGGAAGCCATCTGACGAGATCCCCTGTTCGATACATTCGATCATGTGGAGAAAACGGGTCGCCAGTAAATACCTGCTCCGTCAATTCAGGCTGATTCACATAGCCTCGTCCAACACCTATCCCCGCAATGCATAGCTCTCCAGCAGCCCCCTGCACCTGCAATTGATCATGTTCATTTAAAATATAAATACGGTGATGCCCAAGCGGCTTTCCAATCGAGACATAACGCTGTTCAGATAATTCCCGCAGTTCATTGAGGTCTAGGCGATGAACCGCCGCATCCACACACGTCTCTGTCGGACCATACACATTCCATAGATTAAAATCAGGCTGACTCATACGAACAGCTTCGATCAGAGACTGCGCCGCTTTCGCAGGCAGTGCTTCTCCTCCAATCAACATGTGAGTCAATGACACCCCGCTCAAATCCGCTGCAAGTAAAAGCTGCACATGCGCCGGCGTTCCATCCGCTGCTTCAATTTGATGTTTTTGATAATAAGCCGCTAGCTGAACACCATTTCTCGTCGATTCTCTTGGGACGATATGAAGCGTATGCCCAAATAAAAGGGCAGCAAAGATTTGTTTCACCGATGCATCAAAATGGAATGGTGCAAGAAACGCCATTTGAAGCTCACTGGCCCCTTGATACATTTCATGATGCAAAGCATGGACCAAATGATGCAGCTGAAGATGCTCAATCATGACGCCCTTTGGCTTCCCAGTCGTACCCGACGTATAAATCATATAAGCCAAATCCTCAGGTACCGTCTGATCTACGAGCTCAGGCAGCAGGCCATCATCTAATAAAATATGCTGCTGCACGATCATTTTCTCCGAGAGGGCTGTGTACTTTTGAGCTAACGATTCCTCTGTTAAAACGATGGAAGCACCTGAATCCTCCACAATAAATTGAATGCGCTCCTCAGGTAATGCCGGATCAATCGGTACATACGCCCCGCCAGCCTTTAATATGCCGAAGATCGCCACCATGGCATCTGCCGTCCGATCCATTAAAACCGCAACAGGTACATCACGCGAAATACCTTTCATTTGTAAAAATCGTGCCAGCTTTTCTGCCTTTTGGTACAGCTCACCATAAGTGAATGTTCCATTTTCCGCTACAACGGCAGCTCGCTCTGCATACTTGTTTGCTGCCTCATCAAATAACTGATGAACCGGTTTCGCTGCTGGTAGTTCAAAAGATTCTCCCTCAGATAATTGCAGCAGCTCCTTTTGCTCACCCGCTGAAAGTAAAGGCAATGTCCCGATCAGCTGATCAGGCTGAGAGACCGCCGCTTCCAGCAATATCGTGAACCGATCAAACATCTTACTCATATCTTCTTCACTGAATAAATCTGTACGGTAATCCAAATCAATGGTCAATGTATCTGTATCCCAGCGGTCTTTCACATGAATCGAAATATCATTCATTCCGCTCCCACTAAAAATCGGTTCAGTAATGAAAGACAGATTCTCTTTTTTCTGCCACTGCATGACCTGATATTCTAAAGAAATATCAAAAAGGCGCCCTGTAAACCCTTCTCTTTCTCGCAAATCATTCATGAGCAGATTATAAGGATACTTTTGGTGACGCAATATCTTCATTTGATCCGCCATGACCTGCTTTACGAAATCAAGAAAGGATTGTGACCCATGAACAGATGCTCGCATTGGGATCGTGGAAACAAACATACCAATCATCTTTTTTTCTTTGGCATTCGTCCGGTTGCCCATAAAGGTTCCAAGGACCACGTCCTCCATGCCGCTAAATCGATGTAAGTAAATATAAACAGTGGACATAAACATAGAAAGCATACTGACTTTCTGTTCTTCACAAAAGACACGAAGCTTCTCCTTCAAAGAATCTGGGATATCCCCTGAAAATCGCTCCGCATGTAAACTCATCTCGTATCCCTTATGCGGTTTTAAAGAAGCGAAATCTGGAATATGATCAAATTGCCCGTTCCAAAAAGCTCGGTCTTTTTGAAAACGTTTAGAAGATTCATAGGCTTGTTCACTCATAATGTGATCAACGAAGGAAATCTCCTCAACCGGCAAAATGTCTCCCCCGTGCAGCATGTCATGGTATAAGTCGATGATGCGATTTCCCATCAAGATAATGGAAATACCATCTGCCACAATATGATGTGCTTTACAGAACAGCCAGCACTCTTGATCACTGATTTGAAAGACCGTAAATTCAATCAAGGGGCTGTCAATCAACGGCATCGGCTCACGGATTTGCTCGTTCGCCCAAGCCCTCACATCCTCTTCACTCCAGCCTTTCACCATGCGAATCGGCTGCTTCTCATATGGTTTGATATATTGAACAGGCTCCCCCTGTTCATTTCGATACACAAGCCTCAAACGAAGAGAGTCAGTTTGGCGAATGTACTCTTGAAGAACGTCAACGACCAAAGAGGGATTCAGACCTGATACCGATCTCAACCTGGCGAATCCGCCCAAATTAGAAATACTTGTACCTGGATAAAATTTTTCCGTGTAGAATACTCTCTTTTGCGCATGTGTTAAGGGGTAATAAACTGTATTCATTCTTATCTCCGCCTCTTCTATGTTTTCTCCACCAACGTGAAACCCTGCACCCTCTATATCAAAAGAACCAAGTCTATTTCATTAAAATAGACGGAATAACGGAAAAGGAGCCCACCCCGAATAAAACGGAGAGACTCCCATTTTGATTCGGTAGCCTGCCGACCATAGCAAAAAAGCAACTTTTACCTTAGGACATGGCTTTGCGTCTCTACGTTTCCATAGATTTGCCTTTTTCTTCTTTTCTTTTAGATATTTTCTATTTACGTCCACTTTATATGAAATTATTGTTTTTTTCACCGAAAAATGGGTGTAAAGATTCATGCGTTATGCCGAAGGGATCACGTCATAATTTACGATATTTACCGAAAATAACTAATAATAGTTGCGCATCACCGAAAATAATCGACTAAATACCGCAAAAATTTCATGTTTTCCCTTAAATTTTGGAAATATGACCGAAAATGTAGGAGAGAGGTCTCCTTTCATTTCTCGCAATTTCTTAAATCTTAAGAACTATATTCCCTGAAACTCCGAAAATTTTTACCATAAAAAACAATACAAAAGGAGCTGCCATTTCAAATGACAGCTCCTTGTTTCTTCATTATATTTACATCACCTTAGACAGACCAATCGTTTTCTCAATAATGAGCAACGCAATGATAGAAATGATAATAAATATGACGGATATCGCATTGACACTTGGATCAAAGGTTTGCTCAATGTAATTAAACGTCCTCACTGGAATCGTAATGGTTTGGGGAGAGGAGACGAACAAACTGATCGATATTTCCCCAAATGACGTCACAGCTGAAAACACTCCGCCTGCAATGATCCCTGGCTTGATCAAAGGCAGTGTCACTCGAAAGAATGTGCGAATGGGTCCTGCGCCAAGATTCATTGAAGCTAGCTCAAGTCGCGGATCAAGATTCGAGACACTGACACCTACCGTTCGAACCACATATGGAAAACCAATGATGACGTGACCAATAACTAGCGCCCACAAAGAACCCGTAAAGCCCATAGCTGTAAACAAATAAAGCATTGCAATCCCTAACACCACCTGAGGAATCATGAGAGGGGACAAAATAAAAGCTTGGATGGCCTCCTTTCCCTTAAAGGAAAGCCTCGCTAAAGCATACGAAGCCATTGTTCCTAAAAGAACAGTAAGGGGCGTCACGATGAGTAGCAGAATGACACTGATACGCAGAGATTCCATCCATTCTGGGTTTGACACGACCTCATGAAACCAACGAACTGAGAACGATGTCGGCGGGAATTCAGGAAAAGCATTCGGGCTAAAAGCAGAAAGGACAATGACAAGAACAGGTATGGTTAAAAAGAGATAAACCAATGAGCCAGCAGTCCAAATCAGGATCGAAAGCAAGCGGTCACCAATTGACTTTTTACGCATGCATCCTCGCCTCCCAACGCTTCAATAGATAGCTTAATAGACTGACCACCACAAGCACACACACCAACAAAGTAAACGACATGGCAGCAGCAAGAGGCAAGTTATAGACCTGCATGACCTGCTGATAAATTGACAGCGGCAGCAGCGGCTGCATCCTTCCGCCGACTAAAAGCGGGGTGATATAGCTCCCTGCTGCTAGTGAGAAGACAATAATCGCTCCAGTGATCATACCTGGAATAGTAAGTGGTAGAGTCACATGAAAAAAGGTTCGAATACGGCCAGCTCCAAGGCTCATAGAAGCCGGTCTTAAATGACGATCCATATCGGTTAAGCTTGTTGCGATAGGAAGCACCGCAAAAGGCAGCATGACTTGAACATAAGCAATAATCACCGCATTCATATTCCAGAGCATAGATAACGGCTGCTCAATCACATGTAAATCTAATAACATGCCATTAATCAGACCATTTTGCGAGAGAAGAACGATCCAGGCAAACGTCCGAATAACAACACTTGTCAAAAGCGGCGATACAAGTAAGATATAGAAAAATGCCCGCAGCCGTCGGTTAGGTGCCTTGACTAGTACGTACGCTGCAGGATATGCCATCAATAAACAAATTACCGTTGTCTGCAAGGCCACCCACACTGTACTTCCAATCGCCTTCACATATGCATCTGTCGTGAACACATGAATATATTGAGAAAAGCTATACGTTTGTAATGTATTCATCATCGAATCAACATCACGAAAACTGAGAACGAACATCATCACAAGTGGAGCCAGAAGAAATACAACAAGAAACAAACAGGCTGGCAGCAGCATAAACCAATGAAATCGTTGATTCTTTTTTTTGATTCGCATCACGTATGCACCTTCGAATCTAAGAAAACGACATCTTCAGGCTGCCAATTGATATGGACAGTTTCTCCAACCTCCGGCAGCTGAGGAAATGCTGCATCTGATGCATGTACTATGATTTCACCTTTATCAAGCCCCACGACCAAACGTAATGAGTGCCCGATATAACTGACGTCTGCTAAAACACCTGTGACATGGTTTGGCTGAAAATCCTCTTTGACAGAAGATATGCTGATTCTCTCAGGACGCAGCATGAGTAAATACTTCTCTCTCTTTTCTTTATGCGCCGCAGGCTTTAACTGAATATGCTGCCCGTTTGACTGGGTGTAATGTGGAACTGTGAATGTGGAACCAGCTTCATCATACACTGCCTCAAATAGATTGACCTGCCCGATAAATTCAGCGACAAAGCGATTGTTTGGCTGACGATATACCTCTAAAGGCGTCCCAATCTGCTGAATTCTTCCCTCACCTAAAATCCCAATCCGGTCAGATAGGCTTAAGGCTTCTTCCTGATCATGTGTCACGAGAATGGTCGTAATCCCGACATTCCTTTGAATATTTCGAAGCTCAGTCTGCATATTTTTTCTTAGTTTTGCATCTAGGTTGCTGAGAGGTTCATCAAGTAGGAGAACAGACGGCTGAATGGCCAGCGCCCGCGCAATTGCCACCCGCTGCTGCTGACCACCACTTAATTGCTGCGGCATACGTTTCGCATATTCCTCCAATTGAACAAGAGATAAACTCTCCATGACCTTTTGTTTGACTTCTGCCTTCTTTTTCTTTTGAACCTTCAACCCGTATGCCACATTATCAAATACAGTGAGATGAGGGAAAAGCGCATAGCTTTGAAAGACCATACCCGTTTTTCTTTGATAAGGCGGTAAAGCTGTCACATCCTGATCGCCAATGTAGACGACTCCTTTTGTCGGTTCTAAAAAACCGCCAATGATGTTTAATAGCGTTGATTTTCCGCAGCCACTAGGGCCAAGAAGGGAGAAAAACTCTCCCTCATTCACCGTAAGACTGACATCTTCAAGAGCAATCTGCTCACCGAAATGCTGGCTGATGTGTTCTAAATGGATTCCACTCATGCGATCACCTATTTTCCTCCGCCTAATACTTCGTTCCATCGATTTGTCCAATTACCAAGCTCCGAAGTCGCTGCTTCGTAATCTACCCAAGTCAGCTTGCTATAATAATTCTCTCCAACCTTCACTTTCCCCTTAATCTTGTCACCGTATTTCACATCAGAATTTGACATGCCATAATAAGATTTTTCCGAGAAAGCCTCCTGTGCTTCTTTTCCGCTTAAATAGTTTAATAGTTTGTAAGCAGCTTCCTCATGCTGACTTCCTTTCGTTAAAGCCCAGCTCGCAACAGCTGCAACAGCGCCTTCCTTCGGATAGGAGAAACCAATATCCATCCCTTCTTCTTCAAGGGCAAATGATCGGCCATCCCAATATGGAACTGCCGCAATGTCACCACGTTCTAACAAGGTTTGAATAGACCCTGGGTTATCTGGAAAAGCAGCTACATGCCCTTTTAATTGTGCTAGGCTTTTAAATGCTTTGTCGATATCCTTAGGATTCGATTCTGTTCCTCCTTGAGCGTGGACAAGTGCAGAGAAAAATTGCAAGCCGGCTGAATAGGTCGGAGAAGAAATAGCCACCTTCCCTTTAAGCTGACTGCTCCATAAGTCTGTCCAGCTGTTTGGCTCCTGCTTGACAAGGTCTTTTCTATAAGCAATCCCTAGCTGCCCCATACTAAAGCCTGCTGCATATTGTTTTCCGTCAACAGTGAGCTTCTTTTGAACAGAACGATAAAGTTTTTTCACATTCGGTGCTTGATCTTCGTCAATATGATTAAGAACGTTTGCTGCAATGCCTCTTTGAATCGTATCAGGCTGTAAAATCAGCAAATCATACGGTGGATTTTTACCATTTGATGCTTTTAATTTCGTAAACCATTCAGAATCCGCCCCAGAGACGGTTTGAACTTTAATTCCCGTATCTTTTTCAAACTTTTCAAGGATTGGTTTGATATTCTTTTCCCAATCGCCGCCGTATACGCCAACGATGACAGTCTGCTGCTGTTTGCTTTGATCCTGTCCACCGCAAGCAGTCAGCAGTAGAACCATTGATAGGATGCCTGCAAAAATAGTAATTAATCTTCTTTTCATGATTCATTTCCCCCTTTTTGTTCATTCATTTGACGAAGTGCTTGAATAATATCTGTCTTTGTTAACGGTTCATGTCTATGACTGAAATGAGTATGAACCGCATGTTTATAGTGCGTACGTTCATTAGCTGAGTATGAACGCAGCTGAATAGCAAGTTCGCTGCTTGCTTCGTCCGACCATACTTTCTCATAAGCTGCTCTTTGTTCTCCAAAATCCCACACGACGTCAATATCATCATCAATCTTTTCGCGAAGCCACCTAGTCTGCTCCTCGTCAATTTTCCATTCATTTTGGTCTAGATAGACTTTGACACCATATTGCTGCAGCGCTCGTTCTTCACTTAAAAGACCTGCTTCCACTTCCTCAAGGACGTTCTCTTTCTTTCTAGCAAATGGGGCCCCCCAGCCTCCTCCACTTGGTGAAACCAATTGAACAATATCGCCTTTTTCAAGACACAGAACATCTATTTTTGGCTGGTCTTGTTTTTCTCCATTCGCTGTGATCAGCTTTACCTCACCAACAGCTCCCGCTCGGCCGCCCATTAATCCCCAAGGTTGAAACTTCATCCGTTCCATTCCTCGTGCTGTCACCATGGATTCAGGCTTGATCATCTCAAATTCCAAACCGATCGCATGCCCGCCTCTATTTTCTCCCGCTCCACCTGTGTTCGGCAGCAGCTCATATCGGTGAACATGAATATCAATATGCTGTTCCAAGCTCTCAATCGGTGTATTCTTTAAAAAGCCTGACGAATGATCAATACCATCTACTCCATCAGTCCCTTTTTGAGCACCGCCGCCTCCGCCTAACGGTTCGACAACAGACATTTTCCTACCTCCTGTATCATCATCAGGAACAGAGAGAACAACAATGGCAGATTGACCAGCACCTGCTGCCGGTACTGCTTCAGGTAATAGTTTACCAATGGCGCCTAACACGACATTGTACAGCCTCATCGTAATCGAATGTCGAATACCGACAGAAGCCGGATATTCTGGATGTACAAGCGTTCCTTTAGGAGAAATCACTTCGATTGGATATGTAATCCCACCATTGATCGGTATAAATGGATCTTTACTAATGATGTAATTAATCAATCCTTGATATAGGAAGGAATGCTTCTGACCATTGGTGACAAGGTTAAAGGCCGTTTTTACTTGCGGGTCACACTCAGAAAAATCAAGCGTCAGCTTTTTTCCTTTGACCGTTAGCTTGATTTTTAATCGGATAGGCACGTCCGAGATCATATCATCATCCAAATAATCAGCGAATTCGCTCGTTCCATCAGGAATTGCTTCAATGACCTTCCCTGCACGATCCTCGGCTTGCTTCAGCAGGTCAAACATTCCTTGTTTCACTTCGTTTTTCCCAAATTTCTCAATCATTTCTTTTAACCGATTATCTGCTGTATTGACTGCAGCAATCATCGCATTGATATCCCCATCATTTAAATGACTGGTCCGGCTGTTGGCTCTTAAAAAGGTACGAACCACCTGATTCTCTTTTCCGCCTTCATAAATTTTCACTGGCGGTATTCTTAATCCTTCTTGATGAACATCCGTCGCAGTCGGTGAAATACTCGAAGGCACAAGTCCGCCCACATCACTTACATGAACAAAAGACCAGGCATAGCTTACAATTTCACCATCTACAAAAATGGGTTTAATGATATGGACATCTGGCAGATGAGTCGCTAAACCATCTGTCGTATAAGGGTCATTTGTGATGATAATATCTCCTGGCTGCATCGGTCCGCTTTCTTCAATCGCTTTTTTTAGGCTCAGCCCTAGAAAGATCGTCACACCGACTGTCTTCGGATAAACAAAGAAATCTCCAGAAGGCGTGGCTAATGCTGTTGCAAAATCAGCAGATTCTTTTACGAAGGTTGTAAATGAAGTCCGCTCAATGACATGCCCCATGCCTGATGCGATCGCATTAAAGTAACTGCGCATCATCTCAAGCTTTGCTGGATCAGTTCTCATGTAAAGCCGCCTCCCTTGAAATTACTAAGTTTCCTGATGGATCAATCCTGCCTAACCAGTTTGGCAGGACCAATGTTGTCGTATCATCCTGCTCGATAATAGCAGGTCCTTTTACGACAGAACCTACTGACAGAGCATCTCGGCTATAAACAGATGCTTCGTACTCTTTTTCTTCTATAAAGATACGTCTAAATTCATGTGGCTTCAAAGACTGTCCGCTGCTTTCATAAACAGAAGAGAAAGGCAGGGGCGGCGTCTCGCCTATGACTCGAACTCGTAAATGCGTAAATTCAATGTTCGCCTGATCGTCCCTATGTCCATATTGACGCTTATGCAGTTTGTGAAATGCTTCAGTGAGTTGATGGATGTCTTGTTCTTGCCTCAGCCAATCAGCCGATAATGGCAATTCAATCTCAAATGCCTGCCCTTGATAGCGTGCGTCGGCCAATAATAGAATAGACGTCTGTTTAATATGTTGAATGTTTTGCTGACTGAACCAATCAGTCGCTTTACGCGAAAGCATCTCATAATCTTGTTTTAATTGATCTATCGTATAGTCTTGTAAACATATTTTCTTAGACAACACCGCATCATGAATAAAATCAGCTGTGAGAGCACCTAACGCACATAATGTGCCAGGACTTGGAGGAACGACCACATTTTTTGCATGAATTTCTCTTGCAAGGAAATTTGCCACAACAGGTCCTGCGCCGCCAAACGCCAGTAAACTAAAATCTCTCGGGTCAAACCCTTGCTGCTCCATGACATTGCTTAATTCCGTGTACATATTGGCTACAGCTACTTGAATCAGCTGGTCAGCCGCCTGTTCAATCGTTTTATGGAGCTGATCCGCAATTGGCTTAAAGGCCATTTTCGCTGCAGACAGCCGCAATTGTAAATGTCCTCCGGCAAAACGTTCTTGATTGAGATAACCGCATATGAGAAACGCATCGGTTACAGCTGCTTTCTTTCCCTTTCCATACGAAGCTGGACCCGGCTGCGAGCCAACGGATTCCGGTCCTGCTTTTAGAAGTCCGCCCTGATCAATCCACGCAACAGAACCTCCACCTGCTCCTATTGAATACATCGCAACAGATGGAAGAATGATAGGAAAACCTGAAAGCTGATTTGATTGGGCCATTGTAGGCTGGCCATTTTGAATGATCGAGATATCCGCACTTGTACCCCCAACATCAAAAGTGATCAGATTGGATTCGTTCGCAGATGCTGCAATTCTTGCTGCACCAATGACACCAGCTGCCGGACCAGAAAAAAGGGTTTTAACGGGTGAGGTTGCTGCACTTTCTGCATCCATTAAACCACCATTTGATTGCGTAATGTATGGAGAAATTGGTACACCTTCTTCTTTCAAGCGGCTTTTCAATGTTTGTAAATACTGTTTCACCTTTGGTTGAATGTACAAATTGACAACAGACATCACTGTACGCTCGTATTCCCTCATTTGAGGCCATAATTCAGATGAAGTAAGGACTTCTAACTGCGGGTAATGATGGTTGATATAGGATTTTGCCTGTAATTCATGAACTGGATTTTGATAACTATGTAAAAATGAAATGACAATACCTGCTAGCTTTTTAGATATGACCTGCTGGACAGCATCATCTAATTGCTGCAGGTGGAGAGGTTTTTTGATCGTACCATCGTGTATCAACCTTTCAGAGATTGAATATACATGCTTTCGTGGTATCAATGGTTCTGGCAAACGAGAATTGAAGTCATAAGGAATGGGTAGTCGTAAACGTTGTAGTGATAAAATATCTTGAAAACCTTCCGTCACAAAAAGGGCTAAATCTGCTCCTTTTCGCTGCAATAATGTATTAAGGCCGATTGTCATTCCGTGTACGAGATATTGGATGTTGGATAAATCGACATCTCTTTCTTTTAAAAGATGTAGCCCATTGATAATTCCCTGGGCTGGGTCATCTGTCACTGTGGGTGTTTTGAGTTCGATCAGCTCCCCTGTTGCTTCATTCATCAGCGATAAATCAGTAAATGTTCCGCCTATGTCTATTCCGAGCCGATAAGAGACATCCGCCATTTGTACTTCCCTCCTGCAATGTAAATAGAATCATATTTTGATAAATTACGACATTTTTTGATATTTGACTCCATATTATTAAAGCATATCGGTCTAGTCAATTTTATTTTTTTAAAATTTCTGTGTGTTAAATTCTTGAAATTAGCCCAAAAAGCAGTGATAAAGCCGTTTTGCATAAGCATAATCATTTTATGAGCAGCAAAATTAAAATTTTTATGAATTTCTACAAATATGAAGGGAGAGAAAACGGTTAAAAAACGTTTTTCGAACTTTAAAAGACGTTTTTTCAAAACCAGGAGAAATTGGTAAGTAATTCTGCTATACTTCTGTTTACAAAATACGCAAAAAAGAAAGAGAGCTAGCATCTATGAAACTTCTTAAAACCATTCTCTTGCTTTTATTGATTGTCATTGGTGTAGCAACAGGCTATATCCAGCTGGAGCAAAGTAAACAAGAGAAGACGAATTCATCTTACGACAAAACCATTCACTTTCCATCAGATCGTTATCCAGAAACAGCGAAGCACATAGAAGAGGCAATTGAGGAAGGTCAATCCTCCATTTGTACAATTGATCGTAAAAATAGCGATGAGCAGAGAGACCGCTCACTTCATGGCATCCCGACAAAGCGCGGATATGACCGGGACGAATGGCCGATGGCGATGTGTAAAGAAGGGGGCAAAGGAGCTTCTGTTAAATATGTACGTCCTTCAGATAACAGAGGGGCAGGCTCTTGGGTAAGTCATCAATTATCAGATGATCCTGATGGCACAAAAATTCAATTTATCATTGATTAGTCCCATTCATCTTTTCTACATTAGAAGCTCTTGCCCATTTAGCAGGAGACTTAAAAGAAATGGTCTCACAATTTCACATCTAGACCCCTCAAACAGTAGCGCAAGACGGCGACAATCGTCTTGCTGCCTAACATTCTCTTCAAAGTTCATTCTTTCAAACATTCACTTTTCAACATAAATTTATGAATAAAGGAGTTTTTTATATGAATGACTTAAATCAAACCTATTCCTTATCGATTTCCTATCACCAAATCACCGTATACGCCGGAAGCGATACACCCCCTGTGATTGATTGGACAGATGATGACATTCTTCAAGGATTCGCAACTGGAGATCAGGGTGTTTCTTTTGAAGGCGTCAACAATGGAAAGGCTTTTATTTTCGTGACATTAAATGAAAATGAGCCCCCAGCATCCTTTGATAGAGTCATAACGGTGCCATTTACACATTCAAGCGATCAAGTTCATATCACAAGCGTCATGGCACAGGTTCTGTCTTTCTCCATTCCAAAAGGAGACTATCAGCTCACCTGCTATACTTCACAACAACCTGATCAAGATCTCTATTACTTTCATTTTCAGACTGTGTAGATCATGACTGGTCGTACTGTTCAAGCCACTTTTCCGCATAGTCTACCGATCCTCTTACCGGTAATAAATACGAATTGGCAAGCCCGATTTGACCACGGTAATGGGTATATCCTGAATGTAAAAAATCACGACCAATCTGTTCAAATAGTTCTTCTCTTGTCATGATATCTTGATACTCTTTCCATACCCTCCATCCATTTTCTAAAATAGGGGCCCCTCGTATCATGAGGTCTTGCTGAGAGATTCTATATTCAGCTAAGTGGAAGGCTGTATGGCTCTCAAATGACGTACCAATCAGCAGTACTTGAGCATCAAGATCGTACATGCGCCCAAGCGGCGAATTTTCTCCTAAACCATAAGAAAGCGCATGGTGTTTCAGAATTTCATGTTTCCTTTTCCCCCAAGCTGTGAATGAAAAATTGGGATGAGTGCTTCTCGCCACGCCTGGGTACTTCCAAAATGTTTCCGCTACCTTTCCCATTGCTGTTGGCGTCGTGTAAGCCGGATCAAATGCAGGCATCGTCTCTTTGATCGATTTCCACCATGAGTAGGGAACGGGCGGATCGATCCAATCGGCGGGATCAGACAGCTCTAACGTTTGTGCCGGCATAACCAATGTTCCCTCTTCTGTTAAGGTTTCCATTAATGCTTGTATGACGGCTACAGCACCTCCATTCACCCAGCCGATAGATGATAAAGATGAGTGAACACATAAAATCATGCCTTTTTTCACACCAAGTTGAACCAAGTCTGCTTTGATTCTTTCCTTTGTCATCGGTTCAGCTTGATTTCTAATGAATTTTTGCATTGTTGCTTTCCTCCTGCGGCTCTTCTATTACCGATGAATGTGACGTTTAACCGCAATAGACAATTTATAATTTGCGTAATTTGTCAGCTCCGTTAAAAACTGATCAAGCTCATCGTGACTGGAGAAATGTCCTTCAGCCATATAACAGCCCTCTCCACTTATTTTAAATAGATTCTTGATTTCTTCCTTTTGATGAAGAAACGACAGTAGCGGTTCATGATGAAGGCTTCGGGTATAGAGCTGCATAAATGTTTGGATGGTCTTCTGTGTCCGCCAATCGATCGAAATGGTATAAGCTTCAATCACACCATCTTCTTCTAGCTTTAACACACGATTTGCAACCGCTTGACCGGTTAAATGAACTTTTTCACCTAGTGCTTTCATGGTTAATCGACTGTTCTTTGAGAGTTCTTTTAAAATGTCCATATCTGTTTGATCTAGCATTGGCTCACCTCTTTCAAAAATCAAGTCCTTCCGCTGAAAGACTTTCATGATCCTCTTTCACATGAAGCTCTTTTAATATACTGTAAACTTAATCAGAAAAAAAGGAGGCCTTTTTAATGAAAATAACGCTCATTCGTAATGCTACTTTATACCTTCAATATGGTCAGTCAACTTTCTTAATCGATCCCTTTTTAGCAGCCAAAGGAACATATCCACCGTTCCCTCATACAGCTAATCAACATTTGAACAACCCCATTGTGGATCTGCCTGTAAACATTGATTTAGACAAGATGTTACAGCCGGATGCTGTCTTGCTCACTCATTTACACGTGGATCACTTTGACGACGAGGCGAAAAAGACATTAGCTCAAGACCAACCAATTTATACTCAATCGGAAAAGGATCAAAAAGAAGTCAAAGAAGCTGGCTTCCAGCATGTCACATGCATTGAAGATGAAATGGACATTTGTGGTGTTCATATTAGACGTACAGGCGGGCAGCATGGGACAGGGGAAACGGCAAAACGGATGGGACAGGTCAGCGGTTTTGTTTTCTCTCATCCTGATGAACCTACCCTTTATATTGCGGGTGATACCATTTGGTGTGATGAGCCAAAAGAAGTTGTGAATACATGCAGGCCAGATGTCATTGTGGTCAATAGTGGGGCTGCTCAATTTTTAGAAGGTGATCCGATCACAATGACCAAGGAAGAGATTTTAGACATTCACCGCTCTCACCCAAATGCTCAAATGATCGCTTGTCATCTTGAAGCTGTGAATCATTGCCTGTTAACAAGAGCTGCATTGGAAGCTTACATTCATGAACATCATGCAGATCAAGCTATTTTTGTCCCTAAAGATGGTGAGACTCTCACCTTCAGATAGGATCGATAAACAAGATGAAACCGGCATCTCGCTGCCGGTTTCATCATTATGGTCGATGGTGCTGTGGTTTTTTCAGTAGTGGAACAAATCCGTTATTTTTTAAGTGATTGTAATGTTCATCCATTCGTTTCGTGATGTGTGTGCCTTGTTCCTTTGTTAACACACCATACTGAACATATTTCTCAATGACTTCTTTTCGTTTCGAAAGAATTTGCTGCTCAAGCTTTTCGATTTGTTTTTGTTGTTCTGTTGTTAATTTTACTTGATGCGTCACTGGACGCTTTTCCATTTGTGGTGTTTCTCCATGAGCCGTTTCCATATGAAAACCAAATAACAGCATCATTGATAATAAGATCAAGCCACTTATTTTTTTCATATCTTTTGTTCCCTCCTTTATTCGAATTTATTTTGTACGCTCCTTCCTTTTTTATACATTCTTTGACAACGTCAAATTGAGCATAATATTCTTACTTTTTCGCTTTTCATCTGAAAACGTTGTCCTAACTGAAAAAGCGTGCTATGTTTTGTTTTGTATAAAAAATAGAGGAGGATTCTTAAATGAGTCGTTTTTATCATAGAAAACCTATATGGGTGTTGCTTGTTGTGTCTGCTCTCATGCTTGTCATGTCTGCTTGCAGTCAATCAGGCTCATCTCAGTCTGGAGAATCAAAGTGGGATCAGATTCAAAAGAAAGGGAAAATCGTGGTTGCTACTTCAGGCACCCTTTATCCTACGTCTTATCATGATACATCAAACGGCAAGGATCAGCTGACTGGCTATGAAGTTGAAGTCGTCAAAGAAGCTTTTAAACGCCTTGACGTGAAAGTAGAATTTAAAGAAATGGGCTATGATGGGATGCTGAGTGCCATTAATTCTGGTCAAGTAGATGCCGCTGCAAACGATATCGACATCACAGATGACCGGAAGGATAAGTTTGCATTTTCAACTCCTTATAAATATTCCTACGGAACGGCTATCGTACGGAAAGATGATTTGTCTGGCATTAAAACTTTAAGAGATTTAAAAGGCAAGAAAGCAGCAGGTGCTGCAACGACCATTTACATGGATGTCGCCCGTAAGTACGGTGCAAAGGAAGTCATTTATGATAATGCCACAAACGAACAATACTTAAAGGATGTCGCAAACGGCCGAACAGATGTCATTTTAAATGATTATTACTTGCAAACACTGGCTCTTGCTGCATTTCCTAAATTAAATATTACGATTCACCCTGACCTGAAATACATGCCGAATGAACAGGGCTTTGTGATGAAGAAAGACAACACAGAGCTTCAAAAAGAATTAAATCGTGTATTAAAAGACATGAAAAAAGACGGAACGATGAAAAAGATTTCCGAGAAGTTCTTTCATCATGCAGACGTCTCAAAGAAAATTGATGCTGATGTCGAAGATGTCGACATTTCCAAATAAGGAGCCGCAATCGTGGGAGATATTCATTTAGAATATATATTTAATCCTGCACTGGCAAAGGCGTCGTTTCCGTTTGTCATGAAAGGCATTTGGCTGACGCTGCTCATATCCTTTGTGAGCATGTTTTTTGGCACGATTCTTGGCTTTTTTATTGCCCTTGCCAGAATGGCGAATACGTGGTTGCTTCGGCTGCCTGCAAGGCTATATATTTCATTCATGCGAGGCGTTCCCATTCTGGTGATTTTGTTTATTCTTTATTTCGGATTCCCTTATATCGGCATTGAGTTTACAGCTGTAACTGCTGCCATTATTGGGTTCACCTTCAATAGTGCTGCCTATATAGCAGAAATCAACCGAGCGGCCCTCTCCTCTGTTCCAAGTGGTCAGGTGGAAGCCGCTAAATCATTAGGTCTCAGCTATTGGCAAACCATGCGTGGTGTCATATTGCCTCAATCCGTTCGCATTGCACTGCCGCCATTGACCAATGTCATGCTCGACTTGATCAAAGCCTCCTCACTGGCAGCGATGATTACTGTACCAGAGCTCTTCCAGCAGGCAAAAATTGTTGGCGGACGAGAATTCGATTATATGACCATGTATATTTTGGTCGCATTGATTTACTGGGGCATTTGCAGTGTGGTCTCATTGCTGCAAGATTATTTGGAAAAACGCTATGCAAAATATCTGTAACAAAAAGAGCAGATCCAATCGATCTTCTCTTAGACTGTTGACAAAGGGCTAAAATGATCTTTATTTTAGCCCTTTGTCTTCTTTTCAGCGTGATAGAAAACCTTTGCAGTCTAGGAAGGACGAGTACTGGAGCGGAGCGAATTTGACATTCGTGAGCACCGGCACGCAGGACTGACAACGAATGCGAGGGTTTGTCTACACGCTGAGAGCAGATCCAACGATCTTCTCTTTTTTTTATATTCAGCGTAGATGAAAAAAGGACGAGACCTGACTGAGAGCACCTGCTCTTTAATGTATCAGCCATAACCACGCATATAACCCCAATAAAGTAAGGATCAAAGTTGGGATGGTCAGGATGATTCCGGCTTTCATGTATGCACCCCAAGAAATATGGACGCCCTTTTTCTTGAGAACGTGAAGCCACAGCAATGTCGCCAATGAGCCGATTGGGGTCATTTTCGGACCAAGGTTGGAACCGATGACATTGGCATAAATCAGTCCGTCTCTCATGACGCCTGCTGTATTTGTATGTCCGATCGCAATCGCATCAATTAACACGGTAGGCAGATTGTTCATGACAGAGGACAGCACTGCCGCAAGCACGCCCATAAACATCGTTCCGGCAAGCAACCCATGCGATGCGCCTTGTTCAATCCATGCCGCCAATATTTCTGTGAGACCGACATTCTTCAGTCCATAGACGACGACATACATGCCGATTGAGAAAAATACAATGGACCACGGTGCTTCTTTTATGACGCGCTTTGTCGCCACTTGCGGACTTCTTCTCGCCAGCCACAAGAAAGCAAGAGCGATACCTCCTACAATGATTGACACGGGAATGCCAATCAATTCCCCTGCGAAATAACCAACTAGCAAGAGTCCTAACACATACCAAGACAAGCGGAACATGCGCATATCACGAATGGCTGACGCTGGCTCCTTCGCCTGTGACAGATCGTATGTCTTTGGGATGAACTTTCTGTAAAACACATAAAGCACAAGCATGCTCGCTCCAAGTGACACGAGGTTTGGCACGAACATGTTCGCTGTATATTCGAGAAAGCCAATATGGAAATAATCGGCAGACACGATATTGACTAGGTTGCTAATGACAAATGGCAAGGAGGTTGTATCAGCAATAAAGCCGCTTGCCATCACAAAGGGCAGGATCATACGCTCATCCAGTTTCAACGCTCTCACCACAGATAAGACAATTGGGGTCAAAATCAGTGCCGCTCCATCGTTGGCAAAGAAAGCTGCCACCACAGCGCCGAGCAATGTTAAATAAATAAACATGCGGACACCGTTCCCTCTTGCAGCTTTTGCCATATGCAGTGCAGCCCATTCAAAGAAACCGATCTCATCTAAAATTAACGAAATGATAATAATGCCAATAAATGCAAAGGTGGCGTTCCATACAATTTGCGTGACTTCCCACACATCGCTCAGATGAACGACACCAAAGGCAAGAGCAAGAATGGCTCCGCCACATGCTGACCATCCAATGGTTAAACGTCCTGGCTGCCAAATGACAAGGACGAGGGTCATGATGAAAATCAAAATGGCCAAGGTGACTGATCCCAAAGGGTGGCCCCCTTTCACTTTTCTCATAAAATCTTTATCTATCATACAACGAAACGCAGCAGTTGTATGCCATTTTCACAACTCGCATGAAAATCCGCAGGTGATCCTGAGCACCTGCGGATTCCATGATTATTGATCTTTTTTCATCAGCATCAATTCAATAAATAACTCACATCGCTGACTAAAATGACTCAAATCAATCGAGGTCATATCAAAGATTTGTTTCATTCGATAGTTTAATGTATTTTGATGAATAAACAACTGCTCCGCAGCTGGCTTTAGCTTGCAATTATTCAATAAGTAGACCTCAAGGGTTTTTAAAAAAGAGGTTTGGCTATCGCGGTCTTTTTCCTTCAAACGTAACAAATCTGGATTGAAGTCGTTTTTCTTCATTTGGTGGCTGTAAATCGAGTCTAAGAAACGGAAGACCCCCAGATTCTCGTAATCATAGGGAATCAGTTCCTGTCCCCCGACAATTTTCACAGCCTTCACTACCTCTATCGCTTCAAATCGACTTGTACTCATTTTCATCACATCGCGATATTCTCTTCCCATCCCAATATACAAAGGGGATGGATGTGAATGCGTTTTCGATTTCAGATGAGCGATGACATCAGCGGCGGTCGCTTTCGGTGAGTGCCGGTCTGACAGACTGCCTAATATGACGACGATGTCTGCTTGCACGGAATAGACGTGATTGACCTTATCTTCTAGCTGCAAATACGTTCTAATGACATCCTTCACATCTTCTGCCGTCTCACTTTTGTTATCGGCAGCGTGTACAACCATGACGGTAAATACAGCCGGAAGTGGAATGCTTAAGTTCTCAGCCTCCCATTTCAGCTCTTCTTCTGTATAAAAATGATCATCCATGACCTTTTTGAAAAATTCCTCAATTTTACCTTCCTTTTTCTCCAGCTGTTTCTTATTTTTATAAATAACTTTTCCAACCTGAAAGGAAGCTTCGTGCAAAAATTGCAGCTCCTCCTGAGAGAGAGAATCCTCAATGTCCTGCACCCAAATAAAGCCCACAACCTCTTGTTTATGCTTTGCGCTCACAGCCACCCGCCGATTAAAACCGAGCTCGTCATGACCGCTCACATAAAAAGGCTCTGACTCCGTGTGAAGCCGCTCGATTACCCCGGTTTTCTTTAACCAATCGACTACAGACCCCGGGCATTCCTTTGAGAAAATCGTTTGCTGATTGACTGGGTCAAACTGCTGAATGCTGTAAGAATTATAAGCAAGGAGCTGGCACTCTGTGCTTTCTAAAATGACTGGTTTTTTTAAATACCCGCTAATAAATGCAATTAACTTATCGACATCAAAAAATGTATGAAGCTTTTCTAATATCTCTTCCATCCCGATTGCTCCCTGATTAAGTGATACATTTATCATACTTCTTTCCGGACAGATTTGCATAGAAACAAGTCGCAGACAAGCAAAAAAAGCATGAACCCGCCTGCACAGGTTCATGCTTTTCCAAATTAAAACATTTCACTAATCGTTTTCGCCTGCATGTGTAGCGCTAGGTAATCTGGACCGCCTGCTTTTGAATCTGTCCCTGACATTTTGAAGCCGCCGAATGGGTGGTATCCCACGATTGCTCCTGTACAGTTACGGTTAAAGTAGAGGTTCCCCACGTGAAACTCCTGTTTCGCACGGTTGATGTGATCACGATTATTTGTAATGACAGCACCAGTCAAACCGTATTCTGTATTGTTGGCTACTTCAAGTGCTTCATCAAAGTTTGAGACTTTTGAGAAGGCCAATACAGGTCCAAAGATTTCTTCTTGCATCAAGCGAGATGTTGGCTCAAGATCTGCAAAAATGGTTGGATGGATAAAGTAACCTTGCGAATCGTCACTCGTTCCGCCAGTGACTAGGCGGCCTTCCTGCTTGCCAACCTCGATATAGTCCGTGATCTTGTCAAAGGAAGCCTGATCAATGACAGGTCCCATGTAGACATCAGCTGATAGAGGATTGGCTGTGGTTTTCGTTTCTGTAATTTCCTTCACTCGCTCGATCACTTGATCATACAGCTTCTCGTGGACGACAGCGCGAGATCCAGCCGAACATTTCTGTCCTGAAAAACCGAAGGCTGATGTAAAAATGGCGTTAGCTGCTAGTTCAACATCTGCATCCTCATCTACAACAACTGTATCCTTACCGCCCATTTCAGCAATGACACGTTTTAAATGCTGCTGACCTGGCTGCACTTTTGCCGCACGTTCAAAGATACGTGTCCCTACCTCTCTTGAACCAGTGAATGTAATGAGGCTTGTTTTCGGATGATCCACTAAGTAATCTCCCACCTCTGCTCCGCTTCCTGGTACAAAGTTGACAACACCCTTTGGAAGACCTGCTTGCTCAAGCTCTTCCACAAAGCGGGCAGCGATGACAGGAGTAGCACTTGCTGGTTTTAAGACGACTGTATTTCCCGTTACGATTGGAGCTACTGTTGTTCCTGCCATGATCGCAAACAAGAAGTTCCACGGCGGAATGACGAGCGTCACGCCAGTTGGTGTGTACACGTATTGATTTCGTTCGCCCTCGCGGCTGTTCACTGGTTTACCTTTCGCCAGCTCCAGCATTTGGCGGGCATAATACTCTAGGAAGTCGATCGCTTCTGCTGTATCTGCATCTGCTTCATTCCAAGGCTTTCCTGCTTCTTTTACAAGAAGTGCTGAATACTCATGCTTTTTACGGCGAATACCTGCCGCAGCACGGAATAATACGCCTGCTCTTTCTTCTGGAGAGGTATAGCGCCATGTTTCAAATGCTTTTGCCGCAGCTTGAACCGCTTGTTCCGCCTCTTCCTTCCCCGCCTTTGACACAGTTCCAACGACTTCATCCTTTTTCGCCGGATTGATCGATACAATCTGGTCTTTTGTTTCGATTCTTTCTCCGTTAATCACTAGCGGATAGGTTTGACCAAGAGATTCAGTTACTTTTGCTAATGCTTGTTCAAACGCTTGGCGGTTTTCTTCCTGGCTAAAATCCGTGAATGGTTCATGTTTGTAAGGTGTTGTCATCTTTGTCACGCTCCCGTTTCAAATTATTTTCTCGTCATCCCTTTTAAAGCAAATGCAATGTTTGCCGGTCGTTCTGCAAGACGTCTCATGTAGTAGCCATACCACTCTCGTCCATACGGGGTATAGACCCTCATTTGATAGCCTTCTTTCACAAGCGTTAGCTGGGTTTCTGACCTCATGCCATACAGCATTTGAAATTCGAACTGACTTGTCTGTATATTGTGTTTTTTCACAATATTTTTCGTGAACTCGATCATTTGATCGTCATGAGTCGCAATGGCTGTATAGTTCCCTGTCAGTAATTGCTTTTCGATCAGCTTCTTATAATTCTGATCGACATCTTTTTTGATTGGATACGCCACTTCGGCGGACTCCTTATAGGCACCCTTTACTAGTCTTAAAAATGGCTGCAGCTCATTTAGGTCATCAAGATCCTTTTCTGTTCTGTACAAATACGCCTGAAGAACCGTACTGACATACTCATATTGAGATTTCATCTCTTTAAAAATGTCCAGCGTTTTTTGACAGCGCTGTTCATCCTCCATATCAATTGTCACCATGATACGATGCTTCTCTGCCGTATCTAAAATGCTTTTCATATTGCGATACACAAGGTCATCGTCAATATCTAGTCCAAGTGATGTCATTTTGAGTGACACGTGGGAATTGAGTTTCGCCTCTGCAATTTGCTGAATGGTTTGAATACACTCATTCGTCCGCTCATTTGCAATCTCTGCCTTTGTGACAAACTCACCAAGGTGATCGACTGTTACGGCCATACCTTGATTATTAAATCGTTTGATCACAGGGATAGCGCTCTCAAAATTCTTCCCCCCGATGATCTTCTTTGATGCAACAGCACTTCCCCAATTACGAGCAATATGGTTCAAGAGACTGCTCTTTGACAAAAACAAGAAGAAATTTCTTGTGACCGACTCCATAAAGGGCACCTCCCACTCTTTGTAAGCTATGTCTTTATTGTAAGGCTCATGAGCTGTCCGCTACAATATTTGAAGATGACAAAAATTCTGACTTTTTTTGTGGTTTTATCACAATACGAGATAAAAAAGAGCCTGCCGCTAACCGGCTGGCTCTTCCTTGCTTACGCCCACACCTCATCAAGGGTAGAGTGCAGTAGCTCATTTAATTCTTCAGTTAGATTGCTTTTCGGCTGATTGTAGCTTTTCACCAATTCATGAAAGCGAGCCAGCTCTTTGTCGATAAATGGATGGACATAGGCGAGGCGGTTCTCTACATCCATTTCTTCTCCATCCATTTTGCGTTTGAGCAGCTCATGAATTTCAGCTAAAAGCGGTCCTTCCTCCACCAGTTCCTCTAGAAGTTCATGAAAATCTATAGGAGGAACCGTCCGGTAGCGTTCAATCCACTGACAGGCAAGCAGAGGACGAAGCACATAAAAGTACTTCTTGATTCGCACCTGCTCTCCTCGTAAATATTGACTTTCATTCCGCTTGGCCATATTGAGATAGTGATACATCAATGCTGCTGGATAAAACGCTCGATCCTTTAATTCTCTTAGCTGCTTTGCCAAAGAGAAAGATTCAGCATAGATAATATCAGAAGACAGCCATTCCATAATGGATGGATTTGATTTATTGAATAAGCGCAGCGCCTTTCTAAGCTCCCAGCCGCTCATATCAAGCTCGTCATCAATGGGCAGCTCAATGACATCACGATGTTCTTCAATCGACCAGTACCATTCCTTCCGAGGAACGTATAAAAAACGAACATCATAATCACTGTCAGTCGAGGGGAATCCCCATGCCCTGCTGCCTGATTCGACGGCAAGACAAATCCTTACGTCATACGTTTCTTCGATGCTTTTCAGCTCTTCCTTGATTCTCTCTCTCAAGCGTCCATCAACTCTTTCTTTAGAATTCTGCATGACTTCTTCACGTTTTGGGAAAATACGAATAAGACATATATGAAAAAGGAGTTGGATCTGATGTCTATATCTCGCATCATGAAATGGATCACCGGAATTTTTGAAGCCTGCCTTGCCATCCCTGTGATTGGAGGACTATTTGTCATCAGCAATGGCTACACACCGCTCATGGTCATGCTTATTCTGCATATTATCACACTCGTCTTATCGAAGCGAGACCATGGACCAATGATTGGAAGTATCATCGGAATTGTCACATCCTGCCTGGCCTGGATTCCGATTCTCGGATTCATCCTGCATATCATCACAGCTCTTGTCCTCATCATCACTGCTTTAGTGCCTGATGAAAAAACAAGACAGAACACGAGTTATTGAAAAAGAGGCCCTCACGCTGAGCGGCCTCTCAGATTGTTGACAAAGGGCTAAAATGATCTTTATTTTAGCCCTTTGTCTTCTTTTCAGCGTGATAGAAAACCTTTGCAGTCTAGGAAGAACGAGCACTGGCGCGGAGCGAATTTGACATTCGTGAGCACCAGCGCGCAGGACTGACAACGAATGCGAGGGTTTGTCTAAACGCTGAGAGGCCCTCACGCTGAGCGGCCTCTTTCTTTTTTATATAAGCAAATGCTTTTGTAAAAAGGACAGCTTCTCTGTTTGAAAAGCGGGTATGAACTCGTGCCCAAAATACCGATAAATCTTGAGCTCTTTGTCAGTTTCTAAATGGTTGTATGCCGCAAATACAGTAGATGGCGGTGTCACTTTATCAATCAGACCGATCGCCATCAATGTTGGCTGTTTCACCCAACCGGCTAAATTGATTAAATCAAAGTAGCTTAATGTCTCAAATACCTTTTCTTCAGCTTCTGGATCACTGTTTCTTCGAAGGTATGAATTGATTTCTAAATAAGGCTGCTCCAAGGCCACATCGACTGCACGTTCAAAGTTTGATAAATAAGGGTAATCAGCCACAACGACCTTCGGAATGTTTGAAAGTGCTGCAGCTGCAATGGCTAATGCGCCCCCTTGACTTCCGCCAATCACGCCGATGCGGTGCTGGTCAACTTCTGGGAAGGACTGAATGACTTCAAGTGCACGAACCGCATCTAAATAAACGCCGCGATAATAGTAGGTATCCTTTGATAAAATGCCTTTTGTCATCCACCCCAATGCGTGCCCGCCTGGTGTTACCGCCGTATCCTCACTGCCGCCTTGACCGCGAACAAGCATTCCGAACGTCGCATAGCCATGCAGCGCCCAGTTGACGATGTCATGAATGCCGCCGTCATAGCTGCCATTGTAGCCATGAAATTGAACAAGTGCTGGGTGCGGACCTGTTTGATCCGGGACAGCATACCAGCCTTCAATACGAGAATGCCCAAAGCTTTGATACGTCAGGCGGTACACTTTGACCCCTTTTGCTGGATAGTCGTAAGGTTCAAGTGCTTTTTTCGGCTCCACTTGATGCAATGCTTCAAGCGATGTCTTCCAAAAGGCAGAGAAATCAGGACGTGCTGTTTTCTTTGGTTTATATCCTTTTAACTCTTCTAGTGGTAAATCGAACAATTGCATATCATACTATTCCCCTTTGTTTTATTAGTTATATGTATCATATCACTGATTTCCTTACATAGACAGTCCTTTTCACTCTCTTCTCTCAATATAGACGAAACCTTCTGACATTTCTATTGGCAAAGATGACATAAACCTTTATGATAAAGAAACTGGCTTGAAGCCTAGATGCTCTCAGGCAGGATCAGCCTATACATTCATTCATGAAGGTGGATCATTCATGAATTTTTACATTTGCACGCAAACGAATAAAGGAGGAACCGTCATGAAAATCGCCCTTATCCAAATGGACGTACAAATTGGAAAACCTGATGTGAACTTTAAGAAAGCAGAAGCGTTTTTAGAAGAAGCGATCCGTCAACAGCCTGACCTGATCATTTTACCCGAAATGTGGAATACCGGATATGCGCTAGAACAGGCAGATCAGCTCGCCGATGTAAACGGAGAACGCACGAAACAGCTCTTCTCTTCCTTTGCCCGCAAGCACCAAGTGTATCTAATCGCAGGAAGTGTATTGAATAAGCGTGCAGAAAATGAAGACATCACCAACACGATGTATGTGTTTAACCGCCAAGGTGAGCTTGTATTAGATTATGATAAAATTCATTTATTCCGCTTAATGGATGAGCACAACTATTTAACCGCTGGTGATCAGCTTGGTTTATTTGACTATGGTGAAGATGTGAAGATCGGCGCGATGATCTGCTATGATCTCCGTTTCCCGCAGCTCTCTAGAACACTTGTGAACAAAGGTGCGAAAGTGCTCGTCAATACCGCCCAATGGCCGTCAGCAAGAGTGGACCATTGGCGCAGCCTGCTCATCGCAAGAGCCATCGAAAACCAATCCTTTATGATTGCTGTCAACCGGACGGGCACAAGCAGGGACACTGAATTCCCTGGACATTCCATGGTGATTGACCCACTCGGCCGTATACTGCTTGAAACAAGCCATGACGAAGACATTCATTATGCAGAAATTGATCTTCAGCTAGTGGATGAAGTGAGACAACAAATTCCTGTCATGACAGATCAGCGTCTAGACTTATATTAAAAAACGAAATCTTCGTGTTTAATTAAACGTTTGTTTAGCCCTCTTCTATATAGAAAAAAGTCTACCCTAGACGGTAGACTTTTTATTTCGAGTATAAATCCCAGCCAAGCTTGAGTGTGTCCACAATATAATTGGCAACTTCCTCAGCCTCTAGATGATCTGTTTCGACTCTTGAGTTATGAAGGGCATAAATTTCCCGGCGCTCTTCAAACAGCTCTTTCATCTCGTCAATCGACCGGTTATGAAGAACAGGGCGGTTTTCGATTAAAATATCCAGCCGCTGCTTCCAATTCTCCCAAGATAAATCAAGGAAAAGAACCGTACAATGCTTCAAGCAGGATCGTTTGATTTCTTCCTGTTTGAACGCACCGCCCCCTAGGGACACAATCTTCAGCTGTGTATGTTCACATAAATCGACGATATAATCCTTTTCAGCCTGCCTGAAGAAAGCTTCTCCTTTTTGCTGAAACATTTCTGGAATCGTCATGTTGTACTTTTTCTCAATCTCCTGATCGACATCAATAAAATCTCTATATAACTTTTTGGCGACGAGCTGCCCAATGGTTGTTTTACCAACGCCCATAAAGCCAATGAGGACAATATTTCGCTGTCTCACAGGGATTTCTCTATTGTTTTTCATGTTCGTGACACGTCCTCCTTACGACAAGGAATGCTACATAATGTTTCTATTATATGATAAATGGGCTGTGAAAAGATAGGCATTCTTAAAAATTGTGTTTGACAACGTAACCGAGCTGTTCGGAGAGCTTTTGGGCGTGTTCCTTCACTTTTTGCTGCAACTGAGGAATGACTTCTTCAGTAAATCTATGAGTTGGACCAGATATTGATAAACATGCCTGCACCTCGCCATGAATGTTAAAGATCGGCGCTGCCACTGCCGCAGATCCGACCTCCCGTTCATCAATACTGCAAGCAGTATACGCCTTAAGAATATGTGCACATTCCTTTTGCCAGTCATCTTTCTTCACGTTTTCAGCCTCAGACATGAATACTTTTTGCTGAAATTCTTCGCTTTGGAAGGCAAGCAAAACCTTTCCACCAGCACCTGCGTATAATGGCAGCTTCTCACCAATCTTGACAAGATGCCTGATGGATTGCAGCCCTTCAGCTTGTTCAATACAAATCCGGCTTGTATGATCTAGCACATATAAATTGACGGTTTCCTTTGTTTCATCACGAAGTTTGTACATAAGCGGCTTTGCCAGTTCCCTCAATTTGATGGACTTCCCAGCAATGTAACCGAGCAGATAAAGCCTTTGACCGAGTCGATATTTGAGTGTATCTTGGTTCTTTTCCACAAAATGATTCATTTCAAGTGCCTTGAGCAGTCTCGTCGTGGTAGACATTGCTAAATTCATCTCTTTTGAAATGTCCGTTAGCGTCAGCTCTTGCCGTTCTTCGCTAAAACAATGAAGAATATCCAAAGCCCGCTGAACGGTACGCAGTCCCGATTCTTCTTTTGACTTTTTATCAGCCATGTTCAATTTCTCCTTTTCCTTTTGATTTCTGTGTCGACATGAACAGCCAACTTTGCTATAATCCATTTTAAATATTCCATTATAAGAAAACAAATTCCACTAGATGGAACCAAAACAATCAATGCTGTTTGTCGGAGGAGATGTTCTGATGTACGTGATGATTTATACACTTCTGATTAGTTTTTACATCGTCAATCAACTATTTCCTGCTCCCATTCTCTCCTATTTTGTCGGTTTACTGGCTGTCGCTTCGCTCACCATTTCTCTCAAGAAGGCCAATGGGCTTTATTTGAAAACTGGTTCTATGTTTCTCTTCATTGGTTTGGTGTTGTTTTTCTTATCTGACCAGCCTTTGCATACGTTTTTTCTCCATTTTCATTCCATGCTAGGCTTACTATCTCTGTTTTTCATGTTGCCTTTTATTCATTCTCTCATACATGTTGGACACTTTGATACACAATTAAATAAGCTGCTCACCTTACATACAACCAGCACAAAACAGCTCTATCGAAAGAGCTCATTTGTGACGCATGTCCTTGGAATGTTTTTAAATATCGCCACCATTCCCTTACTATATACCTCTTTAAAACCTTCACTGGACTCCCTTACAGAACATGTCAGACAGCAGCTCTATACGCGCAATCTCTTAAGGTCCTATGCGCTTTGCCTAAGCTGGAGCCCTGTTGAAGTGCTGGTGAGTGTGACCATTGATGCAACCAAGCTGAAATATTATCAAATTGCACCTGTTACCTTTTGTTTAATGCTGATTGTATTGATGACGGATTGGCTCCTGTTTTCTCGCCAGAGCAAGCGATTACCGGGTATCATCGAATTAGAGGATACACGTACCAACCCAAAGAGAATTAAGCGAAAAACCCTTCAGCTCGCTTTGATGCTGCTGAGTTTTATCACAGTCGTCTCGCTAGTTGATGGATGGGTTGGGAAAGGTTATTTATTCGCCGTTGTGTTAGCGATTATTCCATTTGCTCTATTATTCTCATCTGTCATCAAAAAACGGAAACAATATGTCGCCGTCTCTGTTCCTCATTGGAAGGAGCGCACCAGTCATCTCTCCAATTATATGTGTCTATTTTTAAGTGCCGGTTTCTTTGTCGATATGCTCCTCGTTACTAACAGTCTAAAGCCTATCCAAGCATTTATTGTCAGTATATCAGACCATTCGATCTGGGTTTATTGTGTCATTGGCTTATATTTTCTGATCACTGCACTTTGCGGCTTCCATCCACTTGTGTCGCTTGCTCTGTTAGTAAGCATGTTAACACCTTTCATTCATGAGCTCCCTGCCCTGCCTATCGCGATTGTACTCATTACGGCTGGAACGTCGACGGTCATGTTTAGTCCATTTAATGTTTCCGTCTCGCTATTGGCAGATTTGATGAAGGTCAACCCTTATCGTATCACCCGCTGGAATATATGGTTTGCTGGCTTTTACATCAGTATGGGAATCATATGCGCAACGGTTATCACCGTCATCTTTTATTCATAACAAAAAGAGCTCATCACTGAGATGAGCTCTCTTTCACTCTATGGTTTTAATTGGATGCGTTCAATTTTACCTACGATAAATATGTAGGATAACGCCCCGCCTAATGCGACAAGGCTGACAAATAAAATACCTCCGTTATACGAGCCTGTCACGGATACGATCAAACCGATGATCAGCGGTGTGATGATCCCAGATAAATTAGCAAAAAAGTTGAACACGCCTCCAGCAAGGCCTACCATCTCTTTCGGCGCTACCTCAGACAGCATGGTCCATGAGATATTTGACAGCCCTTGTGCGAAGGAAGCAATGGACAAAATGGTCAGTACAAGCGGAATACTTGTCGTGAAATTCGCCAACACGATGGTACTTGTCAGGAGCAAACCAACAACGACAGGCAGCTTCCTTGCCACATTGACAGATACACCCTTTTTGAGCAGCCAATCGGATACATAACCGCCAAACAGCACTCCAAAGAATGCCGCAATGTATGGAAGAGAAGCTGCAAAACCTACCTTTAGAAACGCCATATTTTTCGCCTCAGCTAAATAAGTAGGAAACCATGTTAAAAAGAAAAAGAGTGTGGACGCCACAGAAAATTGACCAATATAGAGCCCAATCAATTTGCGATATTTTAAAAGGGCGGCAAAGTCTGCCCATTTCAGTTTCTCCTGTGAGGCCACTGTCAGCCCTTCCCCTTGACGAATCAACTCTAGCTCATCTTCATTGACTTTCGGATGTTCTTTCGGTTCGTGATAATACTTATACCAAAAAAAAGCAAATATAATACCGAGCGCACCTGCAGTGATAAATACAGTTCTCCAATCGAAAGTGGTCATGATCCAAAAAAGAAGAGGAGTTGCAAAAGCTAGGCCAACATATTCTCCAGCAGTGTAAACGCCTGTAGCAAAAGCCCGCTCTCTTCTAGGGAACCACGTTGTCACAATGCGGTTGTTGGCAGGGAATGCTGGAGATTCTGTAATTCCAATAAACAAACGGCAGCCGAATAAAAAAGCAAAGCTGTTTGCGAACGCCTGTAAGCCAGTGAAAATAGACCAAGTAATGAGCGAAATCCCATACGTAACCTTTGATCCGAATTTATCAAGAATAAAGCCGCCTGGTATTTGCATGGCTGTATACGTCCAGCTAAACGCCGAAAAAATCAGGCCTAATAATGCTGGATTTAATTGCAGGGAAGATTGAATAGCTGGAGCAACAATGGACACACTGGCTCTATCAATATAATTAATGGCCGTAATAAAAAACAACAGAATCAATATACCAAAACGGGCTTTCGTTGGTTTCAAATAAGCGGGCTGCAGTTCGTTCCCCTTCAGTTCTGAATGCACTTTCATAACCATCCTCCTTTGTTTCCGCACTGTGCGGATCGGTTGAGCGTCCTTAAATAACTCCTTTTTCTTCTAACTGTTTGCACTCTTCTTCTGTCAGTCCGAGCATGTTCGTTAAAATCTCATAATTATGTTCACCCAAATCAGGTGCAATATGGCGGATACTCCCTGGTGTTTTTTCAAACTTCGGAATGATGCCAGGTACTTTCACTTTTCCAAGCCGAGGATGATGAACTTCAACGATATTTTCTCGTTCTTTGAATTGCGGATGTTCAAAGATATCCCGAATGCTGAGGATCGGACTCACAGGTACGCCATGAGTATCTAAAGTGTCCAATACCTCATCCCTTGATTTGGATGCAATCCACTGAGAGACGATAGCATCCATTTCATCGTTATGCTTCAGCCTCGCTGCATTTACGGAGAATTTTTCGTTTTCTAGTAAATCTAATCGATTCATCGCCTCTGCCAGTCGATTAAAGGTCGAATCTGTACTCGTTACTAGAACGAGATAATGCCCATCCTTTGTTTCGTAAGTGCCAGCAGGACTCGAATGACCGCTTAGCCCTGGTGAACGTTCGCGTACCTTGCCAAGCTTGTCATATTCTGCAACCAAAAACTCCAGCATACGGAAAACAGACTCATAGAGTGCTAGATCCACCATTTGCCCGGTACCTTCTGGATATGTATCCCGATAATACATGGCTGTCACAGCGGCAAACGCCACATAGATACCCGCAATGTAATCTGTCAGTGAAAAGGACGGACTGACTGGATGGCGATCTGGAAACCCTTGAAGATACGTAAAGCCGCTAAACGCCGTCGCAGGGGTTCCAAACCCCGCCTTGTCCTTAAATGGGCCTGTCTGTCCATAGCCTGATACACGAATCATAATTAAACGAGGGTTGATTTCCTTTAATACATCGTACCCAACGTCCCATTTTTCAAGTGTTCCTGGACGAAAATTTTCGATAATCAAATCGACCTGCGCTGCAAGCTTTTTAAAAATATCTTTCGCTTCTTCTTTGTGAAGATCAAGTGTGAGGGATTTTTTGTTTCTTGATAGTCCTGACCATCTTAGCGGTTCACCGTCCGCAAAAGGACCAACATGCCGAAGCGTATCTCCTTTTCCAGGGATTTCAACTTTGATGACTTCTGCACCAAAATCCCCTAGAAGAACTGCGCCATAGGGTGCAGCAATCATCGTCGAAACGTCCAATATTTTCAATCCTTCAAGTGGTGTATTCTTATTCATTGCGTGACTCCCTTTCATTCATGTGATAAAGGGCTAAAATATTGCCTGTTTTAGCCCTTTGTCTTCTTTCAGTGTGACCTAAAAACCCTTGAAGGCTAGAAGGATGAGCTTCTTGGGCTGATTTCTTAATCCTTTGGCAGTTGTCCTTGTGGTGTATACAGCCAAATGAGCCATAAAGGTTCATCCCCTGTATTCACATGCTGATGCGAGACACCATCTGGAATAAACATAAAGTCATTTTGTTTAAAGGACTGTTTTTCTCCATCACAAATGACCTCGCCAGACCCCTTAATCACATAATCAAATTCCTCTGAACCTGGGTGATTGTGAACAGAGCTTGCTTCCCCCGGCTCAAAAATGGTGAGACCTGCCATCATATGCTCCGATCCAACCGTATCTGGTGTAATGGTTTGAAATACTTTCCGAATCATTTGCTCTTCAGGATGATCTAAACCTAACCATAATGGATGCCCATCTTTAAACGGATTCAATACTTTAATTTTCATTGATAATTCCTCCCCATTTTTTAATTCACACTGACGTGTGAGCGTTTTGTATTTGGTGAATAAATATCATTGATATTCCAATGCCCATCAGTAGGCACAGGATCATTTTTCATTGCCACATCAATCACACACGGTTCTTGGGATGAAATTGCTTCAGCTAATGCCTCTTTGAATTCAGCAGCGCAGGTAATTTTTATTCCTTTCATTCCATAACCTCTAGCAATGGCGGCAAAGTCAGGAGAATAGCTCTCACCATCTTTTCTAAAGACCGTGCCATAAGTCGTCTCATAATGTGCCATTTGTAAGCCGGCAATCGTCCCAAACGCACTGTTGTTCATCACAATCCACACAACAGGAATGTTTTCTTCCACGGCTGTTGCCAGAACAGATGGGTTTTGGCCAAACCCGCCATCTCCAACAAGTGACACAACGACACGATCAGGCTGAGCAACCTTTGCTCCAAGTGCTGCGGGTGCTCCGAATCCCATCGTCGCAAACCCACCTGGTGTTAAAATCGTACCTGGCGTATACACAGAGAATTGCTGTCCTACTCCATTTTTATTCCAGCCAACATCGGTTGTAATAAAAGCATCTGCAGGCAATACTTCACGTACTTCCTGCAAAATACGCTGCGGCTTCATCGGGAAGGATTCATCTTGAATATTCGTCAGATTGCTCTTCCGAAATTCCTCACGATATGCAGCAATGTCTTTTTTCAATTCAGGTCGATCCAGACCTTCTGGCAGTCTTTCTCTCGCCACACGGTTCAGCACGGTTAACGCCTGCTTGAGATCAGCTACAGCTCCAATTTCTACTGGATAGTTCCGTCCAATTTCATTCGGGTCAATGTCAATATGGATCAGCTTGGTTGTTGAGAAGTTAAATGTATATTCCGATTCCCAAGAACTTGCATCCGCTTCAGCAAAACGTGTTCCCAAGGCGAAAATGTAGTCCGCCTCTTTACACTGATCGTTGATGAACTTTGTGCCCCAAAACCCGGTCATTCCAAGGGTCATTGAGTGATTATCCGGCATCGCTCCTTTCCCCATTAATGAATGGGCAACAGGGATACTGAGGTGCTCAGAGAATGCCTTTAATTCCTCCGCAGCATCGGCTAGTAAAATGCCTCCTCCTACATATAAAAGTGGTTTTTCAGCCTGCAGTAATCGGTCCATGATACGATTTGCCGTATGATCATCAATGGATGGTTTTTCTATTGTGTGTGTATGTTGTTCCATTTGTTTAAATAGGGAAACATCTAAGTCTTTTGAAAACACATCCATTGGAACTGAAATGAGTACTGGTCCAGGACGGCCGCTTTCGGCTAACTGAAATGCTTTTGACAAAATCTCTGGGAATAATTCTGGAATGTCGACACGCCATGCTCTTTTCACAAACGGTCGATAAATTTCATATTGAGAAGCATCGGAATGAAGATTAATTTCTTGATGTGGGTGCTTTCCGTAGTAATGACTTGGGACATCTCCTGCAATAACAACCATTGGAATGGAATCAAGTGCTGCATTCGCCACTCCTGTTGCCGCATTCGTAAGTCCCGGTCCTAAATGACTGAGAACAACAGATGTCTGTTTCTTCGCTCTTGCATATCCATCTGCCGCGTGTGCAGCAATCTGTTCATGTCTCACATTCACAAATTTGATACTGCTTTTTTCAAGCGCTGATAGAAAAGCAATATTCGTATGACCGCAGAGGCCAAAAATATGCTCGACTCCCCGGTTTTCTAAATACTGAATGACCTGTGATGATATATTCTTTTTCATATTTCTCTCCTCTCTTGGTGCAGCTATGACTCTACTACTCACTCATTCTTTGAAAACACAACAGATAAAACGGTATTCAAATCTTGTATTGCGACTTGACCAGGGGCTGAGCTTTCTTTCCCCACGGCAAAGGTCATGACTGACCCAAAAAGTCCGCCAATCATTCTTGTAAAAGCTCCATACTCTCCCATTGCCATTGAGATGAGAGGCACCTTCAATTGATTTTTGGCATGACTGGTTGCATAGAGCAGCTTTAATGCATCCTCATATGAATGCGGCATCACAGCTACCTTTGCAATGTCAGCGCCAACCGATTCCGCATTACCGAATATTTGCACGAGACGAGCGACTTCAGGCGTACTGTCAAAATCATGATAAGAGACAATCAAGGTCACCCCATTCTTTTTGGCCGCTTGACTGACTTTCTGCATAAATTTCTCATCATGCATCAATTCATAATCAATGGCCTCCACAAGTTGAGTGGCACATAGCGTTTCAAGCAGCGTTACCTTTTCTTCCGTTGAAAGCGATATTGGTTCGCCGCCTTCCTTTTCAGAACGAATGGTGAACAAAATTGGAATTCCCTGCGCCTTGTCTTTCATCCAATGAAGGGTCTCTATTACTTGTTCCTTATCATGGAGGTTCGTAAAAAAGTCAGCTCGCCACTCAATCACATCGGGTTTCTTCTCGGCTAATACCTCTAGTTCATGAAGCAGTTCTTCCTTTGTTTGTCCTATTAATGGTGTACAAACCATCGGCCGACCACCTGCCTGCACGACTTTCAGCTTGTGCTGAAATGCATTTCCATCCATACCTGCTTCCCCCTTATATCCCTTCTGGAAGGACGACCATTTTGGTTTCCGTCATCTCTTCAATGGCGAAACGTGGACCTTCTCTTCCAATACCACTTCGCTTAATACCGCCATATGGCCAGTGATCCAATCTGAAATTCGATGTCCCATTGATGATCACGCCCCCAGTTTCAAGCTCTTTCGCTGCGTGTAACGCTACAGCCAGCTGGCTCGTAAAGATTCCGGCTTGCAAACCGTAGCGGCTATCATTTGCTTCTTTGATCGCTTCATTTAAATCTTCATAAGGAAGGATGCTGACAACCGGACCAAATACTTCCTCACACACGACTTTGGCCTGTTTTGGTGGGCTGAGCAAAATGGTTGGTCTAACGCTTGCTCCATTTCTTTGTCCTCCAGAAATGATGCTAGCGCCCATTTTCTCTGCTTCTTGTATCCAAACTTCTACACGTTTTGCTGCTTGTTCATCAACCATACAGCCGATATCGCTTTCACTGGACAGCGGATCTCCAACGATGAGCTGATCCACTTTTTCTTTTAGTGTCTCAGTAAATGTTGCCAGGATTTCCTTGTGGACATAAATTCGTTGAACGGAAATACAACTTTGACCAGAATTACTGAAACCCGTTTTTGCGCAAAGGGATGCAGCTTTTTCAATATCCGCATCATGATGGACAATAGTAGCTCCATTTCCACCAAGCTCTAGTAGTACCTTTTTCAATCCAGCGGAATTAGAAATATGTTCTCCGCCAACTGCGCCTCCGGTAAAAGAAACAAGATTTGTTCTTTCATCCGTCACTAATTGTCTTCCGGCATCTACTCCACCGATAATGAGCTGCACGCTTTTTTCAGGGAATTCCGCTTCAAGCAGCAGTTTGACAAATGCTGTGGCAACCGCTGATGTTTGCGGAGCCGGTTTTAATATAATGGCATTCCCTGCTGCAAAAGCAGGACCAATTTTGTGACAAATGAGATTGAGTGGTGCATTAAAAGGAGTAATGGCTAACACCACACCAACTGGCACTTTAAATGTCATCGCCATTGCTCCCTGTCCGCGAGATGATACATGACCAGGAATGGTCTCCCCTATTAATCGATTGGCTTCTTCGGCTGATTGCACTAACGTTTCAATAGATCGTGAGACTTCATCTCGTGTGTTTTTAAGCGGCTTTCCTAATTCTAAAGAAATGAGTTTCGCAAAATATTCTTTTTGATCTTCTAGCAATGTAGCTGCTTTTTTCAAAAGAATCGAACGATCTAACGCTGACATACCCACTAGTTGTTTTTTGATTTGCTGTGCAACAGTAAGTGCGTGTTCTATATCTCCTGTTGACGCTAAATAAGATGTGCCAATTGTCTCTCCAGAGTACGGATTGATGATGTCCTCTTTTTCACGATTTGCTTCAAGCCAATCTCCACCTACATATGATAACGCTTTCAATTGACTCAAATTGTCTCACCCTCTTTCAAATGCCGCGTTCCATGCCCAACGTAACGAACCAGTCTTTCTTCATTTGGACAAGGTCCTTTCACGAGGGCTCCCCTTGTCAGCTCCTCGTACGCATGCGCCACAATGCCCATTCCTCTTGATAAGGAAAAGATGCCTTTTGCTGCTTCAGCCGGGATGTTTAATTCACATTGAATCGCAGCTGATACGCCATCTATGTTCATCGTTATTTTTTTCCCTTTTCGGTTTTCAAGTTCGTGCCTGATTGCCTCCGCTAACCTCAAGTAAATACCGCTAATATGACCGTGCTCGACATAGGTCTGACTCAATTCATATAAACGCCTCACCCGCGGATCGTCATCATGCAGCTGATGGCCGATACCTGGTATCTTGGCTTTACGGGCTAACCAAGACTGACACACTTGCTTTGCAGCATATTTTATATCTTTGTTTTCATCGTAAATTAATTTTGCCTCGTACAGCATACACATCGCCTTTTCGCCGGCACCACCGTGAATATCACCTAATAGATTCATCCCTGTCGCTACAGAGGAATTAAATGAAATGCCACACGTAACGGCCATTCTTGCTGTTGCAATAGACGGTGCCCTTGGCCCATGGTCTGCACCTGCGACAAGAACACTCTCAAAAAGGGCAGCTTTAGAATCATCCAGCAATTCTCCGACAAGCAATAAATAAAGCATCTGTGGATATGACAATTCGCCAATGAGCTCTTCAATTGGATACCCTCGTAGCTCAATGGAGTTTTTCTGAATATCACTAATCTCTGTCTCCCACCAAGCACCCCCTTCGTTGTATATTTCCAGTGCACTGCGATTTTTCATTGTGTCATTCATTCCTTTAGCTTATTTTTGGAGATGAAGCTCCTCTTATTCCGTCTAGTGGAATTTAATTTCACTTTTTGGAATGTGATTTCATTGTAAGCGCATTCGTTTTTGCCGTCAATATTTTTTCTGAAAATACAGTCATTTATTGATGAATTAAGTGAATCGAACTAATCATTTCACTATCTTATCAAAAAATTCACCCTTAATTTAGTAAAACAGACGTAAGTATATCGTTCTACTAATTTAAATGCAACATGTTCTTTTTATTCTGTCAAATTCACCTGAAATTAAAAACCCTCTCCTTCACTGGAGAGGGTTCCGGCATTTTCTTATTTCCACCAGTCATCAAACATTGAAGCTGGTACTTGGCGTTTATGTTCTGATTGAACATAGCGCTTTTCAATCGCTTCAGCAGCTTGATCGGAAACTGGTTTTCCTTCTAAGTAATCATCAATTTCATTGTACGTAATACCGAGTTCTGTTTCATCCGTTTGCTGAGGCTTGTCATCCAGCAGGTCGGCTGTTGGTTTCTTTAAGTACAGGCGTTCCGGTGCTTGAAGAGCTTCTAGCAGAGTCCGTCCTTGGCGTTTCGTTAGACCCGTGAGCGGCAGAACATCTGCACCTCCATCACCATACTTCGTGAAGAAACCGGTCACTGCTTCAGCCGCATGATCTGTACCGAGGACAAGTAACCCTTCCTCTCCACCGATGGCATACTGTGCGATCATTCTCATACGTGCTTTCACATTCCCTTTATTAAAGTCAGACAGCGGCTTGTTTGTTTCCTTTTGATACTGATCACTGAATGCAGCCACCGCAGGCGCAATATCGTATTTCCATGACTTGTCTGGCTGTATAAATGATAGAGCGAGCTGAGCATCGTCTTCATCCTGCTGCACGCCATGCGGGAGACGAACCGCAATAAAGACAGCATCTTCTTTCCCTTCTTGACGCAGCTCTGATGTAGCCAGCTGAGCGAGACGGCCAGCAAGCGTCGAATCCTGTCCGCCGCTAATGCCGAGGACGAAGCCTTTTGTACCGGTTTTTTTCAAGTAATCCTTTAGAAATCCAACCCGTTTTTCGATCTCCTGCTTTGGGTCAATTGAGGGCTGCACATGCAACTCTTGGCTGATCTTTTTCTGCAAACTCATACACTTTTCCTCCTAAGCATCCTCTACATGAAGAGAACAGGTTTTACTCTCAATTTAATTGGTTTGACAACGATTTTAGAATCTTCATTATAGCATGTTTTCTGAAGGTTATTTTGTTAGACGTTCCCCTTTTTCATAAATGATCAAACATTCACAAACGAAAGAGACCAAGTCTTTTTTTGAATGGCCTTTCAATCAATTTCCACACGTATAGAAGTACAGCTTGAACCATTGCACTTTCCTATATCAGCTGGACATGCGGATATTGCCACAATGAGATCCATTTCGGCACGCAGACGGATATAATCACCGGGGAGCGATTTTGGCAGTTCCACAGACAGCTTTCCTTTTTCATCAATGACTGTATTCATAAAGGCGTTAAAAGGGTAGTACATATCCTCTTTCGGAATACCGAACGGCTCAAAGGCTGTACGAAGATTATCGTAGCATGTATGCACCGCCTCTAAGTGCGTCCGGCCATATAGGAGCTGATACATTTCTTGCCGGCACGCAGGCATGTATAAATCATGGCATTCTACTGTATCTTCAATGACCGTAAACATCGGTTTATATAAATTAGAATAGAGCTTATCACCTTTTTTCACTTTGGAAGAGGACAGGCTGTCCATTGTAGCGCCTTGGTCAAATTTTTCATAAAAATCTTTTTCATGATAAGCCATCACATCTGCTACTTGCTGGCCTTCGACATCGACTACTCGCATACATTGGCCTTTTCCTAAACGAAAGCCGTGCCCATCTTTTGGTAAAATCACGTATTCTCCGTTCATCACATGCACTCCTTTCCATGACAGTATGCCCAAAACGTCCCTTTGATCATGTATAAAAAAAAGAGGCGGTCACAAGCTAATGTCATTGAATTGGAAAGGTGTTGCACGTACATTGAAAGAACAATCTTTATCTTGGTGGCAGCTTTCTCTCATCGGAGTCGGCTGTACAATTGGCACTGGCTTCTTCCTTGGTTCCAGCATCGCCATTACAAAGTCCGGTTATTCCGTCTGTATTTCATTTTTTCTTGCTGCAGTCGGCACATATCTCGTCTTTAAACATTTGGCTGCGATGACAGCAGAAAACCCTGATAAAGGGTCGTTTTGTTCTTATGCTCGTAAAGCGTATGGACGCTGGGCAGGTTTTAGCAATGGCTGGGTGTATTGGTTTGCAGAAATGCTGATTACAGGAAGTCAGTTGACCGCGATTTCTCTTTTTACCCGACACTGGTTTCCATCCGTTCCGCTTTGGGTGTTTTCTGCGATTTATTCCGCTCTTGCTCTGCTCGTCATTATCATTGGGCTGTCTTCTTTTCAAAAGACTGAAAATGTCCTTGCGGTGCTGAAGACCGGAGCGATCCTGCTGTTTATGATTCTCGCCGTCCTTGTTTTATGCGGCATTCTCACAGATCATAAACCGGCCCTCCATCTGCCAAACAAAGATCACGAATGGATGCCGCTTGGTCCGCTTGGTCTTTGGAATGGATTGATTTATGCGTTTTATGCATTTGGGGGAATTGAAGTCATGGGGCTGATGGCGGTTCATTTAAAGGACCCGAAGGATGCTGCAAAGTCTGGACGTGTCATGCTGATCATTCTAGCCGTAATCTATATCGTCTCGATCGGACTTGCTCTCTTGCTTGTCCCAGTGACAGCCTTTAACGAGAACAGCAGTCCATTTATTACATCATTAGAGCCATTTCATTTGTCAATCTTTCTTCATATCTTCAATGGCATTTTCATTATAGCCGGTTTTTCTACATTGGTTGCTTCTCTATATGCGGTCACGACTCTTCTTGGCACGATGTCGGAGCATCAAGATGCACCTGCTTGTTTTAAACAAAAAGACCCATCTCATGTCAGATGGTCTTCGATTATCTTAACTGCTGCTGGATTAATTGTCTCGATTTTGCTTGCACTCTTTTTGTCCAAACACATCTATGAGCACCTCACAACAGCAGCCGGTCTTACCCTTCTGTACACATGGGTGTTCATCCTGTTCTCAAGTAAAAAGCTATCAAAGCCATCCACTCGCCAAACGTGTGAAATGATTCTTGCGCTGCTCTTAATTGGAGCCGCCGTTTCAGGGACATTGACAGAGGCCAGCGGACGACCAGGCTTTTTTATCAGTATTGGGATCATTGCAGTAATTGCCATCATGGTGCTATTTATGAAGAAAAAGTGGAAACAGGATCAGACCGCATCATAATTTCATCATGTTTTTTAATGCAGTAAATGGACATTTGGCGGAGGCTGGTTTCTCCGCCTCATCATCTGAGAGGAAATATTGCTTCCACTCTAAATTCTTCTGATCCCCATACCATTTTAACGCAGGGTGTACATCTACTTGATCATATGCCTTGAGCCGCTTACGAACGAGTTTGCTCATTTTTTGTCCAAATGTGGTCGAACCATTCATCTTCTCAAACACCCACCTTGGCTGAAACGCCATCATGACATAAGGGAAGTGACGGCTTTTTCTGAGCTTGTGAGCAGGTGTCGCGCATAAAATAAAATAAGGCTCCCCGTGAAAACAAAACTCCCATTCATGATGCTCAGGATCTGCCGGAATGTCATCAGGCCATTTCATTTCATCTTTTTGATGTAATCGTTGAACGAGCGACCAAAACTGATCCTCAAACTCTTCAATCGAACGTTCTTGCAAATCCTGAGGCGTTTCAAAAAAGCAGATGAATGAAGCATATTGACCGGTTTGTCTTGAACAGCTTTGATAAGCCCTTAACAGCTCTGCAAGCTCATTGACAGCTTCTTCTCCCCTCGGATCACCAACAAAACCATAACGTAAATGATCGAGGAAAAATCCTTGTCTTCCTGGTACACAAGGGAATGTATCTGCCTCATCTCCTACCATCTCTCCAAATTGCGTGAAAGCATCCTGCTTCCATCCTTCTAGCGATCGTAGATTTTGATCAAGGCAACTTTTTGCATACAGCTGGGCCATTTCCTTCCACCTCGTTTTAGCGTCTTCTCCATAGCCTATGAGAAAAAAAGGCTGTGGTGACTGTCCTTCAACGACTTTCCCTGCGCACCCATAAGGTGGATCTATTGGTTCAATTGAGTCCAATTATGTATGATCAAGTGTATGTAACCATCATGCTACTCCTTTTCATAGAGAGCGCACTCTCGCTTTAGTAATATACAGATGACCGTAAAACCCTATGATCGGTTCTTCATCAAAAAGACGGAATCCAACAACCAATAAATGAGAGCGGCGCAAAAGCTAAACATATAGACTTTGTAGCTAATGAACACGACAAGTCCATCATCAATCCACAAAGCCAACGCCGAACAAACAACCCACGCCGTAATCAAATAAATCAGCAAATCACGGCCTCGAAACTTTTTAGGGTTTCGGTGTAAAACAATTTGTATCGGTGCAGCAAAAATCACATAGCAATCAAAATCAAAAGACTGGTTATCTCCATATAACTGAAGCCCACTTCAGGCGGGGTGAATAGGATGGTATACACGAATGTCGCTGAAATGACAGACAACATTAGCATACATGCATAGTTGAATACTGGCAGAAAAATGCGCATGGCAGAAGCTCCTTGAATCAATTTTATATTCCACCATTAATCAAGTATGTTCTATGTCTGTCAATCCTTACAAAAAAACAGACTGATTGCGTCAGTCTGTTTCAGATTGTCGACAAAGGGCTAAAATGAACTTTATTTTAGCCCTTTGTCTTCTTTTCAGCGTGATAGAAAACCTTTGAAGTCTAGGAAGGACGAGCACCGGAGCGGAGCGAATTTGACATTCGTGAGCACCGGCGCGCAGACCTGACAACGAATGCGAGGGGTTGTCTACACGCTGAAACAGACTGATTGCGTCAGTCTGTTTTACAACATTTCTACCCAATCAATGCCATGATGCCTTGATACCCAAAATAGGCACCGAAGCCAAGTAAGGATACACCTGCAAGAACAGATAAGCCATGTAAAATGCGCTCATTCAAGTAGCGCCTAAACGTACTTGCAAGTAACGCCATACTGAAATCCCATATGAGCATGCCGATAAAAATAGCCATGCTGTACATCAGCATTTGGGAAGCCCCATACTTTTCGATCGTATTGGCCAAAATACTGCCATAGATTCCAAGCCAAAATAAAATACTGAGCGGATTGGAAAGAGAAATGAAAAATCCCGTCATGAAGGAATGGCCAATCGTTGTGTTTCCTCCGTCCTTCTTTGGACTCTCCTGCAAATTGATTTTACGCAGACTTTCAATGCCGGTATAGGTCAGAACGAAAAAACCAAACAGCCACAAAAAGGTTTTCACAAGAGGTGCGGTCAAAAGCTGGGCGACACCAAAATATATGAGGAGCATATAGACAATATCCGCAGCCATAGCCCCCACACCAAAAATCCACGCGTGCCAAAATCCACTTTTAATCCCTCTATCGATTTGGGCTGCATTGACTGGCCCAACAGGCGCTGAAAGTGACAACCCTAAAAAGATATAACCAAAAAACACCGCCACATAGACGTCCTCCTTTTGATGCTGACTTGTACATGTTATTCAAACTTTCTGTGTTTTAGTACAAGTCCTTTGTCATCTTTTCAGGCGGACTCAAAAAAAGAGGAGCCATTGGGTACGCTGCTTACCTACCGATCTGCTTTCAGCGCCGACTGCTGCGGAAGGGCCGTTTCTCTTTTCCTGAAGCGATTCATTTGAATAGCAGCCGCAAACAGAAGAACGGCTAAGAAGGCGAAAACAAAGATGGCACTTGCCGCTCCTGCCCATTCAAGGCTAAATCCAATGAAAAAGGACAAGCAGGCTCCGCCCAAACTCGCGGCTGCAATAAAATAACTCGTTGCCTCGTCGATGGCATTTTCAATCATTAATGCAGAGGCAGTCAGCGCAATTGGAAACATGCCAGCTGCGCACAAGCCGATGAAAAAGATGAGAATCAGCTGTGCGGCTATGTGGGTTGTCAGTGCAAATACAACGAGCAGCAGGATCATGAGAGCTGCACTGAGCTTTAAAAAACGCAGCGGATGCAGCTGATCTGCTTTTCTCGCAATCACGGTTCTGCCGATGACAATCGCCGTCCAAAAAGTGGAGACAGCAAAGAGACCCCAATTGTCCCCCCCTTTTTCCAGCATGATAGACGGCAAAAAGTTCGCAAAGTTCGTTTCAATCCCTGCATAGAAAAAAGCAAAGCATATCATGAGCACGACAATCATTCGATTGCTGCGATCAACAAGCAAAGACGGCTTCTTCATCTTTTGAGAAGGAGCTGCCATCTGCCCATGAGGCAATTTGTTCATAAAGACAAGCCAGAGCATGAGGAAAAATGTCAGCGCACCCACCTGAAATAAAAACACATAATGCCACGTCTGTTCTGTGACGGTCAGCAGAATCAAAAGAGGGAATAGGAGTGCACCCAATCCAAAAAAGACTTCCATGATGCTAATTCGTTTAGCACTGTTTGCCATTGAAATCACATACGCCCCAGCTGTTGTCTCAAGACTGCCCGCACCGCTCCCAAGAAAAAACCCTGCCAGCACAAGCGTTGTCCAGCCCGGCACCAAAAGCCCAAGGAGAAGTGAGCCGATCATCAGCAGCAAACCCATGGTCAGAACTGCGCCATAGCCTTTTTTTCTCACAAGAATGGGGGATAAAAGAACACCTGTCAAAAAACCAATAAACTGAAAAAAGATTAAAGAAGATAATTCCCCGGGACCCTTATCATAACTAGACAGCAAATAAGGAGTTAAGCTGCCAAAAAACACATGAATGGTCCCAATAAAAAAATAAAAGACACAGCCAAAATAAAACACTTTTTTCATCTTTTCACTTCCTCTAAAAAGGAGCGGAGTCATAAATCCTCCGCTCCACCTCTTTAATATGCACGGGCAGAAACGACAGCCTCTTCCCTCTCGAAGCACGTATTGAGCGCAGCCTGCGCGCGATATCCATCTTCAAAATCAGCCACCTTCATATGAGATGGGTATGGATCTGTATTCACCCAATGCAATAGCTGATCACGGAATGTATCGGACCATCCGTAAAATTCATTAAGCGGATCAGTCAGCAGGGTTTGCGGCATTTGATGACGTTCTACACTTAAACCATCACTAATTTCATATTCGTTTTTCATGTTCGTATGGTATTTGAATACCTTGTCATGGCCAATCACTTCTACACTAAATCCACATTCCTCAGGCTGCGAGCTTTTAGACGTCACCAAATGAAAGAACACTTGATTCTCCATTTGCCCAAAAATTTCGGTATGATCATCGACCTGCACCTTTTTCTCTTCTTTTTCCTTTACATGTGTCAGCATCTTCGTGTTAAGAGATTCTTTTTTCATTTCACTGCCAAATAAGTACCACAGCATATCAATCAAATGAATCCCAAGATCCCCCAGAGCGCCGCTTGTACGCAGACTCTCGCCGCTGTCTCTCCACGAAAATGTTTTTCTCCTGAGGGCACTATTTTTCTTAAAGTGTGTCCTGACTGTTAAAATTCGGCCCAATTCACCGTTGGCAATTAAGTTCTTCAAAATATTCACAAAGGATAAGTACCGATAGTTAAAACCAATACTGGCCTGAACCTGGAACTGTTTGGCTGTCTCCACCATTTCCTTCGCTTCTTTCAACGACACAGCCATCGGTTTTTCGCATAAAATCGGCTGTCCCGCTCTTAGCGCCTGAAGGGCATGGTCCTTGTGACAAAAATTAGGGGAGGCAATGATCAACCCATCAGATGCATCCGCTAGCGTATCGATACTTGAATACACCCGCCCTCCGTACTGTTTAATGAATCCCTGTGCTACTGATTCGTGCAAATCATAGACTCCAGATAATTCTGCACCTTTGATCGTTGATAATGCTCTTGCATGTGCTTTTGCAATATTCCCAGCTCCAACAATTCCAATTTTCTTCATGAATGTGCCTCCTCATGTTTATACATCACTGTTTTCAGTGTTTCGTAGATTCCTTTTGCATACCCATGATGACAAATTTGGTGATGGTGCCGTTTGGCCTCGGCCGTCGCATTTTGGACGAGAAACCCGTGCGTGACGGATTGAAGCATCTTCAAATCGTTCCCACTATCTCCAAAGGCAAAGCCTTGGTCTTTTGATAGATCATATTGACTCAGCATAAAGCGGACAATTTCATCCTTCCCTGTTCCGACTGGTAAAAAATCGACATCATAGCAATCCGCAGGGTCTCCTGCGAGTGGGTTGCATTTGTTGATGTTGACTGCCACACCCCGCTCCTTGGCAAGCGTTTGTATGAACGAGAGATGATGAAGGTCTGTCCGTTCATCCTGCTCCTGATAATAGAAATTTTTCTTATATCCTGAGCTGCCCAGCTGCGTTTGCGCCTTGAGGGTAATCCCCTTTTCACGTACGGTTTGCAGGATGTCTTCGATTTTTTCATCTGAAAAACCCTGTGCATCCAGCCGTTTCATCCATTCCGCATCTGGCTGTCCAAATTGAGCATCCGACGTATACACAATCTCAGTTCCTAAGTTCGACGCAATGAAATGCGGAAATTGGCTGAAGCCGCCTTTTTCCATTTTGCTCGTGACAGAATCGAGGCTGCTTCCCGTCACCCAGCCCAGCATGAGCTGCCCTGCTTCACTCTTTTCTGCCACAAATGCTTCCAGCCGCTTTACATCCTCCCTCTGCTTCTCCGTCATCCCGTGAGAATAATAGGTTTCATCAAAGTCACAGAAGACGATCCACTGAGGGTTCTGCGGCTGATTTAACAGCTTTTTATTGAATGGAAGATTTGATAACATGACGGACCCCCTCGATGACTTTCTCCTGATCTTGCAGCGGCATTCCTGGGTAAAGTGGCAAATGGAGCAATTGCTGTGCTGCTTTTTCTGTGTGCGGAAGCGTCGTTTGTTTATACTTTTGAGAAACAAGAGCTGTTTTATGCTGATGCGATAGAATTGGGTAATAGACATCTGTCTCTATGCCCATCTCCAGCAATTGCGCCGCCAGCTCATCTCGGTCTCCTTTCAGCACCCTGATTGGGAATAGATGCCATACATGATCATCCGTCAACTTCGAAAGCTTAATATACCCTTCATCCTCAAGCGATTGCAGCTGATCAATGTATCGCTTTGCTAAGTAAAAACGTTTAAAGTTTTGCAGACCTAAATACTTCATCCTTTCTAGTCCGATCGCTGCCTGCAAGTTATCGATCTTGGAATTAAAGCCGTAGTCACTGCGTTTGACATTTTTCTTTCCAGGTTCAAAGCCGTGATAGCTGATCTCCATGCATTTTTCGGCTAAGGCTTTATCATTCGTTGCGATGGCTCCTGCCTTTCCGCAGACTCCGAGATTTTTGTATGGGTTAAAGCTGAGAACAAGTCCGTCTCCAAATGCCCCAAGGCCGCTGCTGCCAATCGCCTGACAGCCATCCTCAATGATTTTCAGACCATGCTGCTTCGCAATTGCCGAAATGGCCTTCATATCCGCTTGCTTTCCATATAAATGAACCGGAAGAATGCATACCGTCTTATCCGTGATATGCTTCTCTATTTCACTCGGTTCCAGACAGTAGGTGTCTGGGTCAATATCGGCATAAACCGGAACAGCCCCAACGGCAAGTACTGCATTTTCTGTTGCAGCAAAGCTATTGGCTGGCAGAATGACCTCGTCTCCTGGATGGACGCCTGCTGATATGAGGCTGATCATGAGGGCATCTGTTCCACTTGACGTGGCAATGACATATTTTTTCCCTAAGTACTCAGCGAGCGTTTTTTCAAAACGTGGAATATATGGCCCTGAAGTAAAACGGCCAGAATTCAATACTTCTTTCAGCACCTGCATAATATCATCGATCTCATCCTCTGAAATCAATTTATCAACTGGCAGGAACGGTATCTTTTTTTCCTTATTTTGTTTATAATGGAAGAGAATTTTTTCCAAGCCCGTGTGCTCAATATCTTGCTCCAGGAACGTCACCAGCTTTTCATTCGCTAGATGCTTTTCAACTGAATCAGACTTTACTTGAACACCTTGATTGATCATATCCAGCAAAGGTAGATAATCCTTGCTTTTACCTGATATCTTCGTCAATATTTGCATTCCATTCCCTCCAATTAATCAATTCCATTTGTTAATATTTAACTTGTTTCACATTGTAAATGATGTTATCGATTTCAGAACAATAACTTTGTGTAAAGGATTTGTTAATATGTGTACAATTTATGAAATTGCCAAGCGCTGCGGGGTTTCAACCACTACTGTTTCTAGGGTGCTGAATCATCATCCATATGTGTCAGAGGAAAAGCGGCAGCACATTTTACAGGTGATGAAGGAAATGGAGTATACGCCGAGTTCAGCGGCTCGCACCCTTCGTTCACATCAGACAAAGACCATTGCTGTGTCTGTCCCGGCTGTGGACCATCCTTTTTTTGCACAATTGATTAAAGGCATTTCAAAGGAAGCACTGGATCAAGGGTATAAAGCTATCGTGCTCCAGACGTTTTACCAAGAATCCCTAGAGATCGAAGGGCTTCAATTATTAAAAAGAAAAGAAGTAGATGGCGTCATCTTAGGGGCATTAGAAAATAAGTGGGAAAAGATCGAGCCGTTTTTAGCAAACGGCCCCATTGTCATGGCGAATGAATATCATCAAACAGCAGACATCCCGATTATTGGATACGATGAGCGCGAAGCCGCCTATAAAGCTGTTGACTATTTGATTCGGTCAGGACGTAAATCGATTGGGTTTTGCTTTGATACAGAAAGTAGTGAGGCACAGAAACAAAGAAGACAGGGCTATCTTGATGCGCTTTCTGCTCACGGTTTGCCGCTAAATGAAGATTGGCTGTTTGGGGAGGCCTTTACCATTGATGACGGCTTTCGCTTAATGGATTTGATCCATGACATGCCGGATACACCTGATGCCATTTTTACCGGCAATGATCAAGTCGCAGCAGGGCTCATTAAACAAGCCATTTCATGTGGTTATCAAATCCCCGAGGATCTAGCGGTTATCGGCTATGACAACCAAGACATTTGCGAGGTGACGGCTCCAACGATCACCACCATCGACATCCCGATCGTAGAGCTTGGCCAGCGGTCTGTGCAGCAAATGATCCAGCTCCTGCAAAACCAAAAACCATTAGAGCGTGAACATATTCAGCTGCCTACCCGGCTCGTGACAAGAGAATCTACATAAACAAAAAAAGACTGAGATGACTCTCAGTCTCAGATTGTTGGACAAAGGGCTAAAATGATCTTTATTTTAGCCCTTTGTCTTCTTTTCAGCGTGATAGAAAAGCTTTGCAGTTTAGGAAGGACGAAGGGCGGAGCGAATTTGACATTCGTGAGCACCGGCACACGCAGGACTGACACAGAATGCGAGGGTTTGTCTACACGCTAAAAGACTGAGATGGCTCTCAGTCTTTTTTAAAACCTATACAAATTGAGCAAGAATGAACGTCCATATACACACGATGGCAAGCAGGATGACACTGTACTTCACTGTCTTTTGGAATAGCTCAGATTCTTTACCTGTTTCTCCAACGGCTGCTGTAGCGATGGCGATTGATTGTGGAGAAATTAACTTCGCCATGACACCACCGGTTGTATTCGCACCGATTAACAAACCTGCCTGTGAGCCGATTTGAGAAGCAGTGACCGCTTGAAGGTTACCGAATAATGCGTTGTTACTCACGACAGATCCCGTAATAAACACACCGATCCAGCCAAGTACTGGGCTGACAAGCGGGAACAAATCGCCTGTTTTTGCAAGCGCAAGTCCAATTGCAGAGCTCAGTCCGGCAAAGTTCGCCAAGCCTGCAAAACCCATGACAAAACAAATGGTGAGAACAGGTACCCACAGCTCCTTCACCGCTGCTTTTAAGCAGGCAGCGCCTTCTGTTAATTTAATATGTTTACTAAGCAATCCTGTCAGCATGACCGCAATGAAAATGGCAGTACCTGTTGCACTGATGACATCAATTTTAAAGATCGCATCAATGGGGGTTTCTGTTTGTGCAATTGGTGGTAATTTCACAATTTGCTGATGTAGAAACGGCATTTTCACTAAAATCGTCGTCCAGTTGAGTGGTCCTCCTACAGCAAACAATGCTTTAAATGCTGGCAGACTCCATACAGTAATAACGGCAGTTAAAATATAGAATGGAGACCATGCTTTCAAGACTTCAACTCCGCGATACGTTTGTTTCTGTTCAATGGCTGGTGCTCCTTCTTCACGATAAATGTGTTTTGGCTGCCATTTTCGAAGAAATAAAGCCAAAATTCCCATACTTGCTAAGGCTGAAATAATGTTGGCAAGCTCAGGGCCCATCATCACCATCGTTACAGCTTGCAAAATCGCATAACTTCCACTAACAACAAGCAAGGCTGGCAGCGTTTCTTTGATCCCTTTGAAGCCGTCTACAATCAAAATGAGTAGAAACGGGATACAGAAAGAAATAAATGGGATCGTATACACAAGGGTTTGAGATAAAGCGAGCGGCGTCATATTGCCCATTTGCGCCCCTGTAATGACTGGGATGCCCACTGCACCAAATGCGCCAGACGCAGCATTGGCAATTAAGCAGAGCATTGCGGCTTTGAGTGGTTTAAATCCAAGCTCTGTTAAGAGGGCGGCACTGATCGCTATCGGTACCCCAAACCCAGCTGCTCCTTCTAAAAATGCGTTAAAACTAAAACCAATTAATAAGAGCTGAAGACGTTGATCTTGAGATATTCCTGCAATACTAGAACGAATGACATCAAATTTTCCAGATTTCACAGCAATTTTATAGAGCCATACGGCCATGATGACGATATATCCAATCGGCCACAGCCCATTAGATATACCGAGCAGCACAGCAGATAGTGCCTTTTCAACTGGCATATGAAAGAAGAAAACAGCTGTTATAAAACTGACGATTAAGGTAAAACAAGCGGCTAAAACACCTTTTAACTTAAATACGGTTAATGCAAATAGAAAAAATAAAATTGGAAGCATTGCCACCAATGCACTTACGAACTCATTACCAAACGGATCATATATTTGCTGCCACATAGTGATTCATCCTTTTCTGCTCAGATAGATTGTCTTTGATTGATTAAAAATGAGGAGCCAAAATCTCTTTTAGCACATTCACACTGTGTGCGAACTTTTCTTTTTCCGTCTCGTCCAGTGCAAGCTCCATAATTTCTGTTGCACCATTTCGGTTCACAAGGGCAGGTACACCAATGTAGACATCTTCTGCTTCGTACTCTCCATCTAAATAAGTGCTGACAGTCAAAATGCTGTTTTCATTGTGCAAGATCGCTCTTGTGATGCGGGCTAAACTCATCGCTACGCCGTAGTAAGTGGCACCTTTTTTCTCAATAATTTGGTATGCGGCGTGACGGACATTTTCCATGATTTCATCTAAGTCTTCTTGTTTGTATTGATCATTTCTCTTCATTAATTCTGTAATCGGTACACTCCCGATATTCGCATGACTCCAAACAGCAAGCTCTGTATCACCATGCTCTCCAATGATGTACGCATGCACGTTGTGTGCCGCTGCTTCAAAATACTCACTGAGCATGTATCTAAATCTTGCGGTATCAAGAGTGGTCCCACTACCAATCACTCGTTCTTTTGGAAGTCCACTGAATTTCCAAGTGGCATATGTCAAAATATCAACAGGGTTTGTGGCAACTAAGAAAATGCCATCGAATCCGCTTTTCATCACATTGTCTACAATGCCTTTAAAGATATTTAAATTTTTCTCAACAAGGTCAAGTCTCGTTTCACCTGGCTTTTGGTTCACTCCAGCACAGATACACACAATATCTGCATCCTTACAATCCTCATAATCTCCATACCACGTATTCACAGGATGCGGGGCAAATGCTTTCCCGTGGTTTAAATCCATTACGTCACCCATTGCTTTGTCTTGATTCAGATCAATCACAACCAATTCATCTGTGATCGCTTGATTTATTAATGTAAAGGCATAACTACTGCCGACGAAACCTGCTCCAATAAGTGCTACTTTGTTTACTTTTTCGTTTGTCATGTTTCCTCATCCTCCTGAGTAAAACTAGGTTGTTTTATTTGTGAAGTATTTCACATACTTATTGTGCAACATTTCACAAACTTTTGCAAGGGGGTTACTCAAAAAAATATGTAGCGAATTTGTGAACACACTTATTGTGCTTTGAAACCGCTGTTTCCATACATATTTCCACAAAAAAAAACTGCCAAACTCTCTTCAGCAGCTTCATACATGTTTAATAAGGTCCCCAGTTGATCATCACTCCGATACAAATAAACACAAGACCGATGACAAACCAAATGAGCGCAAGCGGCACCATAAAACGCAGCCACTTCACATAAGGAATACCACTTGCAGCAAGCACAGCCATCAACACACCTGAAGTAGGATTGACACAGTTGACTACTCCTTCGCCGAGCATGACAGCTTCTACAGCTACCTGTCTCGTGATGCCCATTAAATCAGCCAGCGGTGCAAGAATCGGAATAAAGACAACAGCTTCTCCTGACCCTGATGAAATCAAAAAGTGAAGAAGCGCACTCGCCATATACATCCCGATCGCACCAGCAATTGGACTAAATCCTGTCAGCATACTCGCCAAGCCATTGACCACTGTATCAAGCAATTTACCGTTTTCTAGAATAACTGAAATGCAGCGCGCCATCCCGACAATAAGTGCGCCGTATACAAGGCTTTGACAGCCGACAATAAACGTTTTCGCAATATCATTGGCTGCTAATCCGCCAAGCAGTCCAGCAGCGATCGCCATAAAAATAAACACACCCGCCATTTCCTTATCGGTCCAGCCAAACTGAAGCGCGCCATATAAAAAGCCCCCAAGTGACAAACCACACACCGCTAAAATCAGCTTATGTCTGCTGGTAAAGGCAGGCTTGTCCACTGATTCCGCTTCAGCTCCTCCAAGCCCCTTAGCAGGAAACCATTGATCGCCAAGAAGGCTTCCCTTTTCTTTATTCTTCAGGCGCCTTGTATATAAGTAGATGTACACAATACTAGAAATCAGAAAGCAAAGATAAATAATGACACGAAGACCAATTCCAGAAAAGATTGGCAGCTCTGCAATCGTTTGAGATAAACCTAGTGGAGATGGTGATAAAATCGTTGCGTTAAAGCCGGCATAACAGCCGATGTAAATGACCGCCGCCCCCGCCACAGCGTCCCACTTCAAAGATCGTGCCACAATGATGCCGATAGGAATAAAGCCAATGACAGAGTTCACGACAATTCCGGTCGTCCCAAGCACAGAAAATAAGCCACCGACAATACAAATGAACAGTAACTGCTTTGTTTGAAACCGTCTGATGACATGGTGAATCATCCCGTTAATTGCACCTGTCCGTTCCAAGATCGCAATGGTTCCGCCAGTAAATAAAATCAGAAAAATAATAGAAGATGACCCCACCATTCCTTCTTGAATGGCTGTGAAAAAGCCAACCGCACTCACTGGTGATTGATCAATGCGATGATAGCTGCCAGGAACGGCTGTTGTGATATCTCCTGATGTTTTTCGGTCAAATTCACCTGCTGGTACAAAATACGTTGCAATAGTACAAATCAGTGCAATCATAATAAGAGCACATACGCATCCGGCATTTGAAGTTTTCGTTTTTGCTTCTTAGGTGCTGATACTGTCGCTGTTTTCATCTCATAACCCCTTTGTCCCGATCAGAATTTCACTTAATTTTCTGAATAATCAAATGATGTGTTATATTATAAACATCGATGATATTTAAGATCAATATTATTTCACTAAAAGAATGTTTTGGCAGATTATCTGTCAGCAAGGAGGCTTCTCATGACAACTTTGACAAACGAAATGAAACAAACCGTGACAGACATCTTTGAGCACCTGCATGCCCATCCAGAAATAAGCTGGGAAGAAACGAATACGACCGCTTATATCGAAGACACTTTAAAGAAGCTGGGCTGCAAGACACGAACATTTGAAGACTGTACAGGGGTGATCGGTGAAATTGGAGAAGGCGCACCAGTGGTCGCAGTGAGAGCCGATATTGATGCACTTTGGCAGGAAGTAGATGGGGTGTTTCAAGCCAATCATTCATGTGGTCACGATGCGCACATGACGATGGCCCTCGGCACCTTCATGGCATTAAAGGAAAAAGAACGACCGAACGGCACGATCCGGTTCATTTTTCAGCCAGCTGAAGAAAGAGGCGGAGGCGCTCTGAAGATGATTGAAAAAGGTGTGTTATCAGATGTCGATTACTTATACGGAGTGCACGTGCGCCCAATTCAAGAAACACTAAACGGACGCTGCGCTCCAGCGATTTTACACGGGTCAAGTAATCATTACATCGGAACAATTATTGGAGAGGAAGCGCACGGTGCACGCCCACACCTCGGTATCAATGTTATTGAAGTCGCTGCTACCCTCGTGCAAAGACTAGCGCATATACATGTCGACCCAAGAGTAGCGCATTCTGTGAAAATGACCAATCTGAATGCAGGCGGCGGCAGCTCAAACATCATACCTGGTAAGGCTTCTTTTACACTAGATATTCGGGCACAAACAAACGAAGTGATGGATGAACTAGAAAAGGAAATTGAAAGAGCTTGTCATTCTGTAGCGGACGCCTTTGGCGCTTCTATTACACTTTCAACAGATCATCGTTTGCCAGCTGCGACATTAAATGAGGATGCCGTCCAGATCATGTCTGATGCGATTGAACACGTTTTAGGCAAAGAGCAGCTCGATCCGCCGATCGTGACGACAGGTGGAGAGGATTTTCATTTTTATGCAGCAGAAGTTCCGCATATCAAATCCACGATGCTCGGATTAGGCTGTGATTTAACACCAGGGCTTCATCATCCTTATATGACATTCGACCGCTCTGCTATCTTTACCGGCATTGAGATTTTGACTGAGGCTGTATACAAAACGCTTCAGCAGCATGTATCGTAAAATAAAAAAAGCCACCCGTCTTTTCTTAAAGCGGGTGGTCTACTTTATTCCGACCATTTAAGCATTCAAATCTGTCATTGCTGGGACGTTGATTTCTTTCACACAAGATACCCTTGATAAATGAATCACGCATCTCGCAAGCTCCACAATATCTTGCACAGGTATTCTTGTTTCATCATATAGGGTGATGGCTTTTTCTACTCCATCTTCATAAGGAATCTCAGCCGCAAGCTCTCCTGGATTGATGCAGGTCACGGATATTTTATCTTTTCTCACATGCTCTCTCAGTGCATTCACAATCCCGCGCAATCCAAATTTAGACGCTACAAAGGAAACCTGCGGCAGGTTCGTATGGTCGAGTCCCGCAGTAGAGCCAATCACGATGATCTTTCCACTCTCAGATTTCCTTACGTGCGGAAGCAATGCTTGGATGTAGGTAATGGTTGAGGTAACATTCACATTGATTAAATGAGCGATATCCTCTGGCTGATCCTCATCGAAAGAATAATCGTCTTCAAAGCCTCGTTTCTCCCATAAACCCACATTATAAATCAGGACATCAATGGCCTTGTTCCCCAATACTTCGAGCATAAAAGGGATATGTGTTTGGCTTGATAAATCGATTTTCAGCCAAATTCTATGTACTCCGTCATCTATGTTCAAACTGCTTGGTTCACTTCGTGACACAATCCAAACTGTATCTCCACTTGAAGGAAGACCTTTCACAAAAGCATCCCCTAATCCTTGACTTGCACCGAAAATGATATAGTTTTTTCTCATTAGCTCCTCCTTCTATGGCTCACGAGCTTCCAGTCGTGCAACAGCTCAGCTGTAAGCATGTTTATATCTATATCATACAAATTCTAAGACACGGCTGCCCCTTTTATTTTATGCCTTTCTTCACTTCATCATGGCATGACTACCTGATTTCTATTAATTCAGCTGGTAACTCACGCGCCTCTACAAAGCATTTGATCATTTCGGTAAAGAGGTCTTTCTTTTCAAAAGTAAACGTATGTCCAATGGCTGGAACGATGAATCCTTCTGCCTTTGGGTGTGCATTCGTGATTTTTTTCGCTGACCGTTTCATGATGCCTCTTTCCTTTTCTCCTACTGTCACAAGAATCCGTGCTTTTGCTTGCTGAAACGTGTCTGGCAGCTTGTAATGAAGGTTTTCTTGAAACATAGTAAGAAGAATTTCCTTTTGCAAATGTTTCGAATCAGCCGCATAATGTTCCAGTACATGCTTTGGAATCCCCATCTTTTCAGCTTGCTGCTGGATAAACCAATCTTTCTTTAATAACGGGTACGTAAGAGGTAAAATAGGCTTCACCATCAAATAGAGCCAAGGCAACGGCATCACAAGGGCGCTATTGATCACGGCTATGTCTACGATGTCTGGCTCTCTCGATAACATATCAACGGCAATCTGCGCACCTAGAGAGAATCCAATGAGAATGACTGTACGGCCGTGCGCATGCTCCTCAATCCATGAGATGATCTCACGGGTGCTTTCTCGCATGGAAAACGGCTGTTCATTTGCTCTTGTCCCATGACCGATGAGATCAGGGGTATAGCAATCATATACTTCTTTAAATGTTTCAATCTGTTCCTGCCACATCCAGCTGCTTACTCCTCCACCATGCAGGAAAATCATGATTGGCTTATCCATCATCGACAACTCGTCCACCATCCTTATGTATAAGAAAAAAGCAGCCGCTTTTTGAGCAGACTGCTTTTTCCATAGCTCCCTTCTATTATAAGGGAACTGTTACATAATTGGCTATTTTTTCAAATCCTCAATGGAATTCACGTTCTTCATATATGTCGGAACAACTAGACCAATTTTAACACCTTTCATACTTGTTCCCACATCTTCATATTTGCCTTTAAATTTCTCTGCGTATACTTTATGTGTTTGTGGCAACCATGCTGCAAGTGAAGCATCTGCGCTTCCATCAGCAATCGCTGTCCACATTGGACCAGCTTCAACTTGAGTCAATGTTACGTTATAACCTAAATCCTCTAACACTTTTCCTACCACATTTGTACTAGCAATTTCACTATCCCAAGCAACGTAGACAAGTTTCATTTTTTCTCCATTTACCTTATCTACACCTTTAGTCCATTTACTTACTAAATCCTTATGCTTCTTCACAAAGTCCGCAGCCGCATCCTTTGGCTTTTTCCCTTCTTGGATCGCAAGCATGACTTCTCCCATGTCATCTTCAGACCAGTTAAACTGACTAAGTAATTGATTTGCTTGAGGTTGATCCTCTGCAAAACCTTTCCTTGTGATTGTGTGAATTTCTTCTGCTTCACCAAACACACCCTTAGGGTCTTTTAAATACTTTAAATCATACTTAGAAAACATCCAATGAGGATTCCATCCAGTGATGATGATCGGTTCTTTTTTATCATAAGCTTTCTTTAAAGACGCTGTCATAGAAGAACTAGATCCTGAAGTCACTGACCACTTAGATAAATCGTAATCCTTTAAAGCATTATCTGCAGCTTCCATAATTCCCGCACCTGGGTCAATTCCAGTAATTTTATACTTCACCTGTTCTCCAACTGTTGCATCTTTATTATTTGTTGCACTACCACAAGCAGCTAATCCCAAAGTCAAAATCGCCGCCGCACTTATCCCTACAATTTTCTTAAACATTAAACGTCCCCCCTAGTTTTTTTGGTTTTTATATTTTGTGTAATTCGGTCAAGAACAATAGCCAAAATAACGATGGCAATCCCTGCCTCTACACCAGTTCCTGTTTTCAATTGAGTCACAGCTCGGTATACTTCTTCACCTAATCCAGGCGCACCAACCATTGATGCAATGACAACCATAGATAAGGCTAACATAATGCTTTGGTTAATCCCTGCCATAATGGTCTTTGTCGCAAGTGGCAGCTGTACTTTAATTAATCGTTGACTCGTTGTCGAACCAAATGCCTCAGTCGCTTCAATTAAAGTGGCCGGAACTTGTTGGATACCTAATATCGTCATTCTAATCGTTGGAGGCATCGCAAAAATAACAGAAGCTACAACTCCAGGTACTACCCCAATATTAAAGAAGAAAATAGCAGGTAACAGATAAACAAAAGCAGGCATTGTCTGCATTAAGTCTAAAATAGGTGTAACAATCTGCCTAACTGTATTTTTCTGTGAAGCCCAAATACCAATTGGAATACCGATAATAATCGAAATGATAACAGATGTTAAGACCAAGGATAATGTCTGTAACATGGCACTCCAATAGCCTAGATAATCAATAATAAAGAAACCAACTAAAGCAAAGATAGCAATTCCTCTTTTACTAATAAACCACGTAATACCAGCAAAAATAATCGTCAAAATGATGGGTGGAACAAATCCTAAACCATCTGTAATCATTTGAACAAATGCAGCTAAACCATTAGCAATACCATCAAATATACCGCCAAAAGTCGCAGTTAACCAATCAATAAATTGATCAATCCAATCTGCTAAAGGGATTCTAGGAAGTGATGATAAAGATAGCATTTAGTTCACCTCCTGTGTATGAATTAAATTAATGTATTGATCGTTTCCTGCAAGCGCTCCAATGAGTGCTCCTTTCACAACGATACCCTTCATACGGTTTTTATCGTCTACTACAGCAATTGGGATATTGGATTCAGAAACAAGTTCAAAAAGATCAGTTAAAACCGTATCTTGGTGAATGGTTTTCATATTTTGATGGATCACATCTTTTAAAGTCAGTTGATTTTCCGTTGCACGCTGCGCCTCTTCAGCAGAAATGACCCCCAACAGGCGATTTTGTTTATCAACAGCATAAATCGAAGATATACCCAAGTTTTTCATTAAGGTTAGAGCAACTCTTGGCCCCTTATCAATCTGAACCGTTTCAGCTCTTTTCATAATATTCCCAGCTGTCAACACTTTAGACAAATCTACATCCTCAACAAATCGCTCTACATATTCGTTTGAAGGATTCATTAATATCTCTTCTGGTGTACCAATTTGTACAATGTTACCGTCCTTCATTAATACAATACGATCACCAATTCTAAGAGCTTCATCTAAATCATGTGTAATAAAAACAATCGTTTTGCCGACCGAACTATGCAGGTCTAATAACTCGTCTTGCATGTCCTTTCTAATAAGTGGATCAAGTGCACTGAATGCTTCATCCATTAATAAAATGTCTGGATCATTTGCAAGTGCCCGAGCTAGTCCGACACGTTGCTGCATTCCTCCACTTAATTGGTTTGGATACTGATCCTCAAACCCTTCAAGTCCTACAAGCTTGAGTGCATCCATTGCTTTTTGCTTTCGTTTTTCTTTTTCTACACCTTGCAATTCAAGTCCGTATTCTGTGTTCTCCAGAATTGTACGATGCGGGAACAATGCGAAGTTTTGGAAGACCATGCTGATCTTTTTTCGTCTTACTTCACGCAATTGATCCTTTGACATATTTGTTATCATATCCCCATCAATATATATTTCTCCGGAGGTTGGTTCGATTAACCTATTTAGCAGCCGCACAAGTGTGGACTTTCCGCTCCCTGATAGCCCCATGATGACAAATATCTCGCCGTCATAAACATCAAAATTTGCTCGATTGACACCAACTGTTGCGCCAGTCTCTTTTAGGATATCTCTTTTTGTTTTCCCTTGTTCAAGCATTTGAGATGCTTTTTTAGCATTTTTACCGAAAATTTTAGATACATTATTTATCTTGATCTTGATATTTCTCTCTTCAGAATTCATTTTTTCCCTCCAAATTAGCATCTTTATAACCGTAACATATGCGTTATGATGCGAACAATCTTTAGAATTCGCTTATTTCCGCACAATATGTATGAATTCCATATAGAGGTCTGGTGATTAGAGACCATACGCCGTTTTACTCTTAAATCCTATAGAATGCTTCAAAAACTACATATTTTACGGGGTATTTTCTCTCATCAGACAATATTTTACTGTAAATTCCTAATTGTGCTAAAAAATAAGTCGAATGCTCATGACACCGGACTTTTCATTGATGGGTGAATCTTTCCCCTGAACAGGATTTACCCGAAAATGGTCACATAAAAACCTTTTTCATTCAAATTTTAATAAAATTTATAAAAAACTGCCTGCAACTTTTGTTACAGGCAGCTCGTTTTTTTAGGACTCTAGGGCAGCCCGCTTAATATTATCTTGAAGCTCGAGCATTCGTTTTGTTCCATCTTCGCGTAATCGTTTGTTTTCCTCTTCGATCTGCTTCGTCTCTTTCATCCCCTGTACAATCGTATTAAAGGAGGATTCGATCGTTTCAATGTCGATACTCGGCCGTCCGGATAACTTGGCAATCTCAACACTTTGACTAGAGATATTTTCAGCATTTCGCTTCAGAATTTCATTTGTTCTTCTATCCAGCTCACTCATTGAATCAGCCACAAGCTTTTGTCTCTTCGCTGTGACAGCTTGAATGATTCCATTTTTGAAAATTGGAATGGTGATGATGAAGGCAGAGTTGATTTTCCCGATCAATTTCGTATTACCACGCTGCAGCAAACGGATTTGCGGTGCCGTTTGAAGAGCCACCATCCGTGCCATATCAAGGTCATATACACGCTCTTCCAGCGCTTGAATGCCATTACGAAGCGTATCAAGCTCCATTTGTGCCAGCTGGTTCCCACCAGCCGCTTTTTCTTCATAAGATGGAACCAATTGCTTTAATTCTTCGATTTTCATTTGACCTGCTACGACATATTTTTCAAGCTCCATATAGTATTGAATGTTATGCTCATACATTTCTTCAAGCGTCACGGTCGATTTGGTCATTTCGTCTTTATATTTACTGATTTCCACATTGATTTTTTCAATTTCTGCACCGAGTGTTTGATATTTACTGAAAATCTTTTCGATCATGCTGCCGCCGCGCTTAAAGATTTTTGACAATAAACCACCCTTTGGTTCGTCAAAATCATTTTTATCAAAACGATCCATAATCTTTCCAAGCTGCGTGAGCATCGTTCCTGAGTCTGTGACGCTTGTTGAACGCATCATGGAAAGGATACGATCAGAAAACTTAGAGATTTCGACAGCAGGCTGCTTTCCGTATTCAAGCAGATCCAGCTGATTTTTCGCATCAATCTGTCTCGCAATGTTCTGCACTTCTGGTTCATTTCGAAGCTGAACGCGAATGTCGTCTGCCTTCTCAATGGTGATTTCCTCTTTATCAATTGAAATGATGTCATTTCCGTTTGTATTTGTCATAAGCTTTGATCTCCTTATCGGTTTTTAATGGATTGAAATAACTTTCTGACGATGGACGGCTCTTTAAACTCCTGGTTCATGACCATTTCATCGAGCCAATGTATATCAAATAATTGGTCATCTATATACCGCTCTATACACTGATATCCCGCCGGATGATACACGAAGAGATCCACACCCATTTCATTCAGAAAAATCAGGGCAGCCGCATCAGAACGAGTCAGCTCACCATTGTATTCCGTATGGTATAAAATCACTTTCGGTACGGTTTGTGCATAATCAAAGGTTTGAATGAGTTCAATGAGATCCTGGCTAATATGCAGAACCTGCTTGAATAAATAAATACGAATATCTAATTCGGTCTCTTGGCCTTCTTTTATTAGCTTCGGATGCTGACAGATTCGAGATATCGCCTCTGCCATCGCACGCTGCGTGCCCTCATATAAATGAGAAAACTGCCACACATTGCTTTTCATTAATAATTCAGGATCAATCTCTCCCACAGGAGAAAGTGCATGCTGATAATGAAATTGATAATTCGAAGACACTTCTTTCGTAAAAGGGAAATGGTGAATGATCTTCGTCTCTTTCCCCTCCATTAATGTATGGATACGGTCCCAGTATTCACGCTTGTCTCGCGTGACCCCCATCATTTTCGCAAAAAGATTCGGAATCTGTATTGTGTCCCGGTCTGCTTTGAAATTAGGGCGGATAAAAGATCGTTCTTTCGCAATTAAAAACAGCTCGTCATACGTTGTCTTTAACGTAATGGAATGAGGTGTATGATCTCTGAATTGCCACGGCTTATACAGCATTGAATCTTCTGTGTGAAGCACCTCTTCAAGCTCTCTTGTCGAGCGGTACGCCACCGTTGATTTTCTCTCAGGCTTTTCAGTGGGGAACGGCTCAAGCTTTGAAGTCCCCGGATACTGATCAATAAAAGTCAGCTTTTCTTCTGGATCTAATTCGCGGAACGGATCCTTGCCTTCCGGATGAAATAGCACAACATCACAGCCAATCAGCATGACATAGTAAAGAAAATAAAGCTGACTTTTATTCGCCTCTCCATACCAAATGACTGCCGGCATTTTTTCTTCTACATTTACTTCCTTCAGCCATGGTCCTAGATGGTTATTTGAAAACTTCACCACATCTAGTAGGACGCGGCGGAAATCGGGATGCTGAAATCCGCCCTCATGCAGCTGCTTGAAATGCTCAAACACCTTGATCAATGAAAGGCGGATATGCCGGTTCATTACAGGGTTTGGATGGCGTACAATCAGCTGTTCGCCATCTAAAAAAGCCACAAAGCGATTCACGGACAATCCCTTTTCTTCTTGGTTAATCAAATGAATTCGTTGAAGAGCTTGAAAATGCTCCGGCTCAATATGACGATTAAGTGATTCACTTAAAATATGCATGCCGTCTGTTTCATATAATTCATGTAAATAAATAAAATAATCGGTTGCATCATGCGGAGTTCCAAGGACCCGGGCGGCGAGATGCGGCAAGGATAACGTATGCTCGTCCTTTACATAGCCGTCTCGTTCAGGGAGCGGCTTTTTCAGCACGTTTTTCCAGGCTTCCTGCTCCGCCCGTGTATGGGTAACATTGATTTCTTTATAGCTCACGCCGCTCCTTCCTTTCTCCTATATTTTCTCGAAAGCTACTACTATCATATCATTCAGCCTTCTACTTCTGCTATCGAATTGAAGGCTTTTTTGCAGTGGTCATCTGCTTTATGACACAAGCGGTGATTTCATCTGCCGCAGCCATGCCAGATGCTGCTGTCGGCTCAAGTGATGGGTCAAAGTCGAGAACTTCCCCATGCCTTGGGGCAAAGCCCGTATCCGCCTGACGAATGAGATCTGCATCTAACAAGGAATCGCCCGCACCATATACGTATTCAAGCTGTAGCCTTTCCTTTAGAAAAGCAACAGCAGCCCACTTATTGAGCGGCTGTGGGATAAAATAGAGCTTCCGGCCCTGAAGTGAAACCTGCCAGCCTCTCTCATCGCCCCACAGCTTCAATTCAGCAAGCGGAATGTGAGAAAGATGCTCGTCCTTCATGATCAAATAAAGAAATCTTCCCTCTGCTGTCCGGGTGCGCTTGACCCATGCGGCAACCGGAAGTTCAGAGATGGCCCGCAGCATATCTCTAACTGGCATACACTCTCTGAGTCTCTCATCAACAATGACCTGCCAATCCTCAAGCGGCTTGCCATGATGAAGGATACAGCCGCCATTTGTCGTGACGGCATACTCCGGTTTGAGCTCTTGTTGAAAGAAGGTGATCCGTTCATATTGTGCAGTCGTTCTTGTCGTCACTGGGATGAACCAGCCTGTTTGATGAATCATCTGTAAGGTTTTTTTCGTTTCAACAGACATATAGGAAAGCGGCCGTTCATCCAATACCTCAACTAAATCATATGATCCCTCATACGCATACTGTTCAAGCATTCGATGTGAGTATATCAGCGTCCGGTCTAAATCACTGGCAAACGCACATTTCTTCATGACGATTGCTCCATTGGGCGAATTAATCCGCAGCACGTGTAAGACATATTCGCATATTCAATGACTGGAACGCCTCTGTCCTCTGCCAAAAGCAAAATATGCTTAAGCTTCTCCTGAGACCCAGGCTGAATCAGGATTTTCCAAGGGATTCTTCTGAGCAGCACACGGGTCGTCTCACCAACACCCGGCTTAATCAAATGTGTATTTTCAATTCCGAATTCCTGACCGATTGCTTCAATAGATGTCATCCCCCGCCAGTCACCAGGCGTCCCTTGCGCGAGAATGGTCTCTGCTTTTTCTTTTACATTTGGTCCGAGACAAGAAAATGCTTCTTCAATCGTATCCACATACAGATTGGACACGTCCTCATCCAGCAGCTCTTCGTAATATTTGGCTCCATGGAAATCATCGGCATTGATCCAGCGGTTGTTTAATACCGTTCGACTAACAAGCCCTGACACCGTCGAATTCAGGCAGGCACTTGGAATGAGGAAGTCCTCCCTTGTTCCGTATACATTGGTACAATAGCCAGGATCAGCCAGCACAGCCAGCTCACTAGAAAGACGAATCTCATATTTATGTTCAAAATCAATCACAGCTTTTTGAAGCTCTTTGGAAATAGCACCTTTTCCGGTCCAGCCATCAATAAAGGCAATCTCAAAGCCTGGATGTTCTTTGAGCATATAATGCAGCGCATTCTCGTCTATTCCTCGGTCTCGAATAATAGAGATGCTGTAATGAGGTAGATCGAGACCATACGTCTTGCGAATATATCGTTTGATAAGCACCCCGATCGGTGTCCCAGCCCGCGCCAAGCTGCAAAGTACGGTTTGGAAGCCTCGCTTTTTCACAATTTGTTCTGCCACAACCGCTACTGCTTCTGCTACCTTTTGCTTACTTTCTTCTAGAGATTGATAGAATAAGGTCATATAAGATGGCGTTGGTTTATATTCAATTGGCAGCATTTCTGAATAATGCGCACCGCTCTGAATAGAACGTTCTCGCTCCTCTGTACTTTTCTCCATCTCAATTGATGATAAATCCTTGAGTAAGAAGGTTACATCCTGCTCTGGATAGCTTCCCATTTTTGTATACACATTAGCCATTCACCTTCACCTCGTCTGATAAAGTCACAATATGCACATGCTTCACATGCCGCTCGGCAAATAAGTGAACAAGCGGAAGCAATGCCCCCTGAGAGACCTTTTTCTCGAAAAAGAGAAATACATCATCGTATTGATCTTTTGGTATGTTGTACACGTAGTGCTGAATTCGAGCATCCTCTGGACTCATAAACGCAAACCCATTCTGAACAGCATATCCATCCTTTTCGACCGGATGGATCGGGCTTCTCGTCGTTGAATGAAAAAGAACGCCATCCCCCATATGTGCTGCAAGTCTCATCGGCACATACATCAGCTCGCCTGTTCCTAAACAGAGTGTCAGTTTCCCTTTCCGCTCCTTCTTTAGTTTCAGCCCAGCCTCAGCAGCTGCTTGATCGATGGCGTCCGTATCCGCTTCGTTTAAACCGAAACGACCTGTTTCATGTATATATGGCGTATGACCAGCCAAATTTGTTGCATGAGAAAGTGAATATGGAACTTGCCTAAAGAAAGATTGAAGGGAATGAAAAGAGAGATCTGGTCTATTCTCTTGTTCAGTAATCTCATATGAATAAGCAGGCTCATCTAGTGTTTTGCCCCGAAAGACCATCTGTCCTCTTAATAAAGACAATGCTGTGATGTGAATACCAAGCTCTTCTTGAAGCTGAAGCATGGCTTCCTCGTGCTCCTCTGTCCGCCAATCCAAAATGGAAAGAATGGTATAAGAATTCCGCGGGTACTTTGCATGAAGGTCCCGAATGATGTTGATATTTGTGCGGCCTGTCGTGACTTCATCATCTACTAACACAATGGGGCGGTCTGTACGAAGTAATGCTTCGTCTGCATAACAAAGCTGATCTGTTGCATGCGAATGCTCTTCTTCAAATACCAATGCAGGATCAAAATCTAGCAGCTGTTCACGTGTCGTATGAATGTAAGATGCTCCTTCTATCACGTCAAACACACCATGACCAAGTGCTGTTGCCGTTTCAGCAAAACCGATCACGATAGGCTGTTTGCCTGCCGAAAGCTTCTCTTTTTTGAGCGCTTCATAGGCTTCTGTTAACGTCGCGTGGTCATCCGTCTTAAGTGACTCTACTAGACGGTCTTGATGCAGGGGCGTCTTGCCCGTTTGCTCTTTGGCATAAGCCATTGCCAAAAGACCAGAGACAAGGAGCGGCTTCACTGGATGAACGGGAATATGTTTACCGAGCACCTTACTAACAAATAAAAAGGCTCGTTTTTTATTCACCCTTGCCGCCATTTCAAAAAGATGCTCTTTTTCCAGCTGAAGCGCACCTTCTTTGAGGTCAAGGTCAACCTCCATATGTTCCAAGATGTTCAGCGTATGAAGCTTCTGCTTCTGTGAGTATGTCGATATAGCTTCTATTTTCATGAAACACCCCGTAAATGTCTGACTTAATTAAAATGTGCTCTGCCCAACGATAATGCGGCTTCGTTTCATTCATCTTATTAGAGAATACACTCTTCATCACGCCAACTGTGCCATCTGCATATTCCAAAATGCTTAATGCATCCATGTACTCTTCCTTTGTCACAACGTACATGCTTTGAACTGGCTTAAGATGTGTTGGATGAATCACTGTCTTTCCATGTATGCCGTTTGCCACATCCAGCCTTGTCTCCTTGAGTAAGCCTTGTACAGGATCGAACTCAGATGAAAAAGACTCCACGCCCTTAGAGAGCGCACGGATGAATGGCTTCTGTTCTTTTCGTGCCGGGCCAAAATGTTCCCATACAGCACCAGATATCACAAAAGAACGGCCAAAATAATTGATGATATCTGTGATCAAATCAGCAATGAGTCTGATCTCATAGATAGTGGTCTCACGATCACGGCGAATGCCATATAACCCACAAAGATCTGTTGCCCCAATGCGAATATTCAAAATATATTCCTCGTCACCCAGCATGATCTGCTTCAACTCGGACAACACCGCATATCTTGTTTCTTTTTCTAATAAATCGGGTGTTTCCAAAATGGGCATTCCATAAAGTTTCGTCTTCGTTTGTGCCGAAGCCCGTTTCAGGCTGTCCAAATATGCCTTTGCATTATGAACGGAACACTTCGGGAACACAAAACCCGTAAGTAAATGAAGAGATGAACCAAGCAAGTCTGCCATTTTGAGCAGCTGCTTCGGCGAACGCACCCGAATAAATAAAAGCGGCAAATGTTCAGCTGTTTCAGGAAAATGAGTTAATTTCTCCTTGAGACTCGCCAATTGTGCCACTACATTCTGTTCGGCCATGTCCACTTCTTGATCACCGATGGCATCCTCCAAACAAAACACAACAGAGCAAAGCGCTTCATATTTCTGCGAAAGCAGCATGTCTGCTACATCCTGTCTTGTCGCAGGCATATACAAAGTAGCACCTAATGCATGCGCAAGTACATGCTTTGGCGTCATTGAATGAATCGCCGCCGGCCGCTTGAAAAAAATATCGTGCTGCCTCGCCTCTGATAAAAATCGAAAATACCGCATGCTGTGCCACCTCCTGTTGTTTAGAGAAAATCGAACAAATGACTTGATGATTCAAAAAAGGATGGAGCCGCTAGTCAACTCCATTCCTTTTTGATCGTCCTATTCTTCTTTTGAAGCCGCAGCTTCATTTGTCACATCTTGATGTTTCTTCTTATTGATTTTATGAACAATAAACGTTCCGATAAAGGCTAGGATAATAATCGCAAAAAATACAAGATGCGGGATTTCAATATGAGCCGCACTCAATGCCATTTTGGCTGCGATAATCCCAATGAGAATAAATGCTGTATTCTCAAGCTCTGGTATACGGTCAATGAGAACAAGGAATAACTGTGCGACTGTACGCATCATGAGAATGCCAAGCATTCCGCCTAATAGAAGAATCCATACTTCCTCAGATACAGCGAATGCAGCAAGGATACTGTCAACCGAGAAGGCAAGGTCCATAATTTCTACAGAAATAACGGTTGCCCAGAAGACACCAAATACACGAATCATCCAGCCTTCTTTTTTCAATTCCTTCGCTTCGTCATCTCCATCACCTAACCAGAAGTGCTTAATGACAAGCCAAGCTAAGTATGCAGCTCCTAGAACCTTAATCCACCAGAACTTAATCAGCAGCATCCCTACGCCAATGAATAGAAAACGGAAGAAATAAGCGCCAATTAATCCGTAGGTTAATGCCTTTTTACGCTGTTTTTCTGGTAAATGTTTCACCATGACCGCTAACACAAGTGCGTTATCTGCTGATAACAATCCTTCAAGCACAACAAGGGTCCCGATGAGCCCCCAAGAGACAGGGTCTGATAATACCTCTGCCCACATATGCCAATCAAAAAACGAGGCATACGTGTCCAACATATGTTTCAAAATGTCCAACTGGTTTTCCTCCTATAAGTGTAGAAGCATCAGCAGGCTTTCGCCTGCTGCTATTCTTGATCGCTGTTTTCTTTCTCACTTTGGAAAAGGCCCTTATATGAGTCATTGGCAGCGCCTCTCGAATTGATTTGTTTCTCTTATTTACACTTCTAACCCATAATTTTGACAAAGAGCTGCAAGTCCGCCAGAGAATCCGCTTCCGATTGCGTTAAACTTCCAATCGCTTTCGTGGCGGTACAATTCACACACCACGACAGCTGTTTCAATTGAGAAGTCTTCCCCTAAATCAAAGCGAATCAATTCTTCCCCGCCCTCTTCATTTACAACACGAACAAATGCATTTGAGACTTGTCCAAAATTCTGGCTGCGCGTCTCTGCATCATGGATCGTAACTGTAATTCCGATACGATCAATGTTAGCAGGAATTTTCGAGAAATCAACGAGAATTTGCTCGTCATCTCCATCTCCTTCACCCGTCCGGTTATCACCTGTATGAGTGACACTGCCGCTCGGATGCTGAAGATTATTATAGAACACAAAGTCTGTATCTTGCTGACAACGATTGTTTGCATCCACTAAGAAAGCCGAAGCGTCCAAATCAAATTCGGCTCCGCCAGAATATTTATTCGTATCCCAGCCAAGTCCGATCATCACTTTTGTCAGCCCTGGGTTGGTTTTTGTTAAATCGACACGTTGTCCTTTTGAAAGCTGAATCGCCATATTCGTTTCTCTCCTGTCTTTGAAAATATGAAAACCAGTCGTTACCCGATATCTAAGCCGAAGTCCGTTGCAATACGTGCAAGTCCGCCTTGATAGCCCGATCCGACAGCTGAGAACTTCCATTCCCCGCCATGACGGTATAATTCACCTACAATAATGGCCGTCTCTATTGAGAAGTCCTCTGCCAAATCATAACGAACGAGCTCTTCATTCGATGCCGCATTTAAAATACGTACATATGCGTTAGACACTTGTCCGAAATTTTGACTGCGTGCTTCTGCATCATGAATCGTAATGACAAATGAAATCTTCTCAACACTCGCTGGCACAGCTGAAAGGTCGACATTGACCTGCTCGTCATCTCCGTCTCCTTCTCCAGTGCGGTTATCGCCTGTATGTACGACACTGCCGCCTCCGCCAGTTGTTTGATTGTAAAAGACAAAGTCAGATGGAGAGCTCGCTTTACCTGCCGCATCTAAAAGGAATACACTTGCGTCTAGATCAAAGTCTTGTCCGCCGTCATACTTATTTACGTCCCAGCCAAGACCTACTACCACTTTTGTTAAACCTGGATTCGTTTTTGTTAAATCAATTTTTTGACCTTTCGCTAAAGAAATTCCCACTAGGAACCTCTCCCTTCTGGTTAAATGTAATTTCTCGTAATATCGGCTAGCTTCGCATCATTTGTACCATTTCCAACAGCCGCAAACTTCCAATCATTCTCGTGACGATAAAGCTCTCCCACGATTAATGAGGTTTTTCCTGCATACTCATCTTTCAAATTATATTTCACTAATTCTTGATTGTTTGAACGATCAACGATGCGAATGTAAGCATTCTGAATCATACCAAAGTGTTGGTTTCTTCTAAGGGCATCATAGATGTTCACGACAAACACCAATTTATTCACATTGCCCGGCACCTTGCTTAAGTTGACGAGGACTTGTTCATCATCTCCGTCTCCTTCTCCTGTCAGGTTGTCACCTGTATGCTCGACACTGCCGCATTTGCTTTTCAAGTTGCCAAAATAAATCAAATCTTTATTTTCAACAAACTTATCATTTTTCAGCATCAGTACTGAAGCGTCACAATCAATATCAGCGCCGCCTCCGCCGCCAAACAGCTTTCCTAAAAAACCGCCGCCTTGTGATACAGGGTCCCAGCCAAGTCCAACCAGAATATTCGTTAGTCCTGCTTTCCCTTTTGTTAAATCAATACGTTGACCTTTTTCTAATGTAATCGCCAAATCAATCACTCCTCAAGCATAATAAAAATCTATTTATTAAGCGATGGACCCTATTAAAATCATCATACATGAAAATTCGACAAAATTCATGAAATGACATTGGAGCCTCTTACTCTTTTTTCTATTTACTAGTATATACGATCTATGTTCATGATAGGTTTCAACAACATAATATTTTTTTAAAGAAATATCCATGTCGTAAACGAAGTGTTTCATGTGAAACATTGTCGAATGCTCCCGGTAAACAGTCTTTACTGATGAACGGAAGTGTGGGCAAGGTTTCATATGTTGATATAGAAAATATAAATGCATTCGTTTGGAGGATAAACCCTTTCGTTTCCTTCCATCCATCTATTTCTTTATACTTGTGAATAGAGAACATTCAACGTGTTGATGAAAGGATGTTGATGATGCCATCACTTCATATATTAGATCAAGTCGCCATTCCTAAGGGGCAGACAGCGCAGGAAACATTGATTCACACAACGCAGCTGGCTCAGCTTGCAGAAACACTTGGGTATGAGCGCTATTGGTTCGCTGAACACCACAGCACAAGAGGGCTCGCTAGTACAGCGCCTGAAATATTAATGGCTCATATTGCGGCTCATACATCGACCTTGCGTACAGGGTCTGGCGGTATTTTACTTCCGCAGTACAGTCCTTTTAAAGTAGCAGAGGTCACGCGTCAGCTTGAAGCTCTTTATCCTGGACGAATTGAGATTGGTGTCGGCAAATCTCCAGGCGGGATTGAAAGGACGAGACTCGCTTTGACGGACGGCGTGAATAAAGATCTGTCTCAGTTTGACCGCCAGCTGAAGGATCTGCTTTTTTACTTATCAGACAGTCTGCCTTCCGGTCATCCGCATGCAGGGGTAAAAGCGGCTCCGCTTGTTGATTCTCATCCGCCGGTTTGGCTGCTTGGACTAGGAGAAAATAGTGCAAAGCAGGCTGCGGAGCTTGGCATCAACTATATTTTTGGCCACTTTATCCACCCTGCGCGCGGCAAGCAAGCATTTGAGACGTATCGGCCACACTTTTCTCCGTCTGTTTTTTCCAGCCAGCCTCAATCTATGTTTGCTGTCTTTGTGATCTGCAGTGAAACAGATGAGGAGGCCGACCGGATCGCCAGGAGTACAGATTTATGGCTGCTTCGTGTTGAAAAGGGACTCGATAGCCGCGTTCCTTCTTTAGAAGAAGCAGCTGAATATCACTACACCGCACAGGAAAAGAAAAAAGTGTTACAAAACCGCCGGCGAATGATTGTTGGCTCGAAGCAAACAGTGAAAGAGCAATTACAAATCTTAATGGATCGCTATCAAACGGATGAGATCATGATTTTGAACAATTCATTTGATCCACTAGAAAAACAGCGCTCCTTCAAGCGAATAGCACAACTATTTTGAAGCCAATCCTCTTGGCTTCTTTTTTACATTGTCATAAAAAATGGGAATTGTAACATAGAGATGTCAAAATCCTTCCGTCTGTCATCTGATCGCAAATGTGTCTTCTAATCGTTAGCGAACTGTAAACGCATGAAAGGTGTACCTTTTATATAGTAGAGGTACAGATTGAATGAACGGTTTACGATGCTGAGAGGGAAGGAGATGATAGGAAATGAAAAAAAGACTCGATTGGGTAGATGCAGCAAAAGGAATCGGCATTCTGCTGGTGGTCATGGCGCATGTGCCCATTCCAGATTCGTTAAAGCAATTCATTTACTCTTTTCATATGCCGCTTTTCTTTTTACTATCAGGCATGATGTTTAGATCATCCTCACGCCCTGCTCTGTCATTTATTCAGAAGAAAGCCAAAAGCTTACTCTTACCGTATCTCTATTTCTCCATCATTACGTATGTTTTCTGGTTCTCCGTTACCCGTTTTTTCGCATTCAAGGGGCAAACGGATATTGATCCCTTCGTTCCATTTACAGGTATTTTCATATCCAATGCAGATGAAGCAAGGCTGACACATAACCCAGCGATCTGGTTTTTAACGACACTCTTTTTAGTGGAAATCTTATTTTTCTTTATGCACCGCCTGACAAAAGGAAAACCCGCCGCCTTGATTTTACTGACTGTTCTTTGCGGGGGTGCTGGATATGCTTCTACTTTTCTTTTAGATCAAAGTCTTCCTTGGAATGCCAATGTTGCCTTGACGGCTGTTGTGTTTTATTCGATTGGATTTTTGGCAAAGCAATGGTTTGTGGAATTAAAAACAGATCCAACTCTTCTGCTATGCACTGGTCTGCTTGTGCTGACGGCTTACATGCAAAGCTATAATTCTCGGATCGATATGCGCGTTAACGACTATGGCGATCTATTCATTTTCTATGTATGTGCACTGCTCGGTTCAGCTGCTGTTATTTATTTAAGCTTCAAATTGAAAACATCCCCTATTTTGACGTATCTCGGACGAAATTCCATTGTCATTCTCGTCTTGCAGTTTGCCGGCATCGATATCATGAAAGCATTTGTTTATTATGGACTTGGCATCAATATTTCTGATACAGCGCAGCTCTCTTGGACACTCTTTTATACGATCGGCACATTGCTGCTCATGGTGCCATGCATTTCCTTCCTGAGCAAGTATCCTATGCTGCTCGGCAAACCAGCCAAAGCAGCACACCGCTACGAACAAAAAACATCCGCCGGCTAATCGGACGGATGTTTTTCTATTAATCATTCATTTGAGAAGGATAAAGCGTCATTCCTCCATCCACAAATAATGTGGTGCCTGTGATATAGGCAGCTTCTTTGGATACGAGGAAAGCAGCGGCGGACCCAATCTCCTTCGGATCACCAAAGGCCCTCATCGGAATCTTCTCGAGCTGCTTTTGTTTTTTCTGTTCATCCTGCAAATCATCATTCGATTCGGTTGCCATTGTACCTGGTGCAATCGCATTGACCCGAATACCCGCTTCAGCATAATCAAGAGCCAGCGTCTTCGTCAACATATTCATTCCGCCTTTTGAAGTGGAATAATGAACATTGAACGGGCGCGGAATCTCCTGATGTACGCTGGATATATTTAAAACCGATCCTTTGATGTCATGCTCCATCATATAGGAAATTGCAGCCTTTGCTCCTAAAAATGAGCCTGTGATATTCACATCAATAACTTTTTGCCATTGGTCCAGTGTCATCTCATGCGGCATCGCTTCTTCGCCGTTAAAACCTGAATTATTGACGAACACATCCACTGTACTGAAATGTTCCAGTACCGTATCCATTATGGCTTGAATCCCTTCCTCTTTGGAGACATCGGCATGTACTTTCACCGCTTGACCTCCATGCTGCTGAATGGCTTGTACTGTCTCTTCAGCTCCATCTTCATCGCCTTTATAGTTCACAACCACATTCATTTGCTCTTGTCCAAACCGCAATGCGATTGCTTGTCCAATTCCTTTTGAGGAACCTGTGACAATGGCTGTTTTCCCTTTTAAATCTTGATACATCTTCATTTCCTCCAATCACGTGCTTCACCTTGTTAATACACAATGGTTACCCATTTTGAAAAAAAGAAAAACACAACCCCCCTGTATTCGTTCAAAGAGGATTGTGCTGTTCATCAATCTAAAAGGTGTTATAGACATTTTCACACGTTTCAGCTGTTGGCTGATAAAAACAATGCGACTTATACCTTGCCACAAACGGCTGATTGTACCAAGTAGGTGGACAATTTCCAGGCGGTTTAAAATACCAAAGGCTGAATTTCGCAGGCCAAAATCGTTCTCCGTTGATATTCCTCCGCGCAAGTGCTTTTTCAGTTTCTCGTGCCCGCTGATAAAAGTAACCGTGCGTGACCGCTTCAAACGCATGCTCCTGATAAATCATTTGTGGAATCGTACGCAGCCCTTTAAAGTCAGAACAGTTGGCACGCAAACGATTGATGCCTACATTTCCTACAAGCAGCATCCCTTGCTTCCCTTCACCTTCTGCTTCCGCTCTTAGCAGTCTGGCCATTAAATCAATATCAGAGCTTGTCGCTCTTACCACTGCCATACATCCACCTCCTTCTCATTTCTCTTTTATTTTATGTGGCATTTCTGTGTAGATGACTGCCATTTTGACATGAAAAAGCACGTTCAGTGTCGACAGCCTGTCTATACATCTCAAGATTTCGCTGGACATGTGTCTCTCTGTCAACAACACACAAACCATGCAATCATACACATAGCAGGAAAAAATATTCATTACCATAGACTCATTTACAAGGAATAAAAATCCTTCTAATTGATGCAACTTCTTCAAAAACAGTCATTTGAACCTATTCAATAATCCGACTCAAAACCTTAAAATATAAAATGTTGAGTTTTTACAGGAGATAACAAACAATAAAATACAAGTTTCTCCTCTCAACTTAGTGTCATTTTTACTACTTGAAGCTGATCAACCTTCGAAACGCACTAAGGGATTGACAGTACTTTCGCTTCATTCAACAGTAAAAAACATACAGTATTTTTCTTTTTGTGCAAAAAGAACGATATGAACTAAAGCTTTCCAATGAAATTCACCATAAACCCGAGGAGGAAAACATGTCATGTTTAAAAAGAAATTATCCCTGTTTCTTCTAATTTTGTGTGTAACTGTTGTCGCTGCTGCTTGTAGTGGTGGAAAAGACAAAACAGGTGCGAAAGAAAACGATACAAAAAAATCCCTTGATGCAGCAGAAATAAAGGTAGAAAGTGCTGAGTACACATTACCACCTCAATACGATACATCTGTACAAGACGATCAGTATGTGCTAAAAGTGAACGTATCTGTGAAAAACATCAGCAAAGAGCCTCTTAATGTTGATAAAAGCAACTTTACGCTTTACCAAGATGACGCACAGGTGTCTACCATCTCTCCAGATGACTACAACGAAGTATTATCTACAAGTTCTCTAAATGCAGGAAAAGTATCAAAAGGCGGTCTTTTCTATGTTGTTGATAAAGACAAAGACTATCAACTTGTTTACACAGAGCCTAGTACTGGATCGAAAAAAGATGATAAAACACTAGAATTCGATATTAAAGGAAAAGACTTAATGAAAAAAGCAGATACACTTCAAGCATCTGCAAAAGCTCTTTCTTCTTATATTGATGTCATGATTTTTGGTAAGAAAAACGACGATTTCGAAAAATTAACTGGTGATAACAAATCAACAGTTGTGAACGAATTTGATAAATCATTCAAACAGGGCTATATCTCCTCATCTGGTATTTCATCTAGCGCAGCGAAAGACGAAAACCTTGATAAGCTTCTAAAAGCTGTGAAAGAAACATTAGCTGAAAAAGCAAAAGTATCAACAAAAACAAAAGCCATCAGTGGTGATAAAGCAATCGTGACTGTGACCCTTACACCAATTGATGCAAGTCCGCTTGTCGATCGTTTGAAAGAGAAAGCAACTGAGTTCTACAGCAAAAACCGTACAGCGTCTTACGATGATGCACAAAAATATTTACTCTCGATCTACCCAGAAGAGTTTAAAAAATTAGGACCATCATCTTCTGAAGAAACAGTAGAAGTTAACATGAAGAAAAATGACATCGACCAATGGAAACTTGATTTGAACGATTACAAAACAAGCTCATTAGTTGAAAAATTCATCAAGAACTAACAAAAAAACCCCCGATGCCGGGGGTTTTTTGTTATGATTTATAATCTGGTTTGGCGAACGCGAACCCCCTCTATCATAAAAAACGAGAATATAGTCAAGTTATCTTACCCTTGACAACATTTCTTTCTATAATCAGTGTTCGATTTCTTTAGCTTGATCACTAAGAGATATTCAATCCTGATTATTCTTTTTTGTACTTAAGATTTTTTTCTGCTTATTTGTGTTAAAGATGAAATGTAAACTCGAAGTAAAAAAATGTACTCCTCATTCTTTATTTCTATTGAACTATATTATAAATCTAGCTTCTTTCCTAACTCATTATAAAAGTAAACCATCATTTTCATTCACCAACTCTTTTTTTCTATTTAAATATTCCTTAATAAAACTCTTCGAAATATAAATAATTCCATTTTAATAAAATATTCAAAAAAAGGTTCTATATGCTCATTTTAAGGTAATTTTAAACTTTTTATCATTGTTATTATGCTAGAATTAGTAACCACATCAAAGATAAAATTTACCATGAAATTAAATCATTTTTTAAGGTAGTGTTATGACTGCTTTATTTCATACTGGTGCGGTGATTGTTGTTGCAGGAACTGTAGGTCTAAAAACAAAAAAAATATAATCATTTTCAAGCTGTTATCAAAAACGGCGGAGTATATGTTGGAAAAGGACTAAGTAAATCGAAAGCAATCGCTAGAATGAAGTCAAAAAAGGATATTTGGTCTATTTCTTCTAATCAGGCAAAAGGTGTTGCAGCTGGAGCTAATCGAAGTGGTAAACCAATAAATGAAGTAGATAAATACAAAAATAAGCCCAAGAAAGGGCATTATTATCACTGGCATCCCTATAAAAGAACTCCAAAAGCTCATTCATTCTACGGAGGTCCTGTTAAATAATTAATAGAGGTGAATAATGTATAATTACGAAAAGCTATATAAACAGTATTTATATAAAAAAGATCAATTGATTTTTACTAAAGAACGAGTTGCTGAGATGATAACGTCTAAATTTAAAGCTAGAGAATTTTCAAAAACAAAAATTTTAGATTTAGTAAATGATGATCACTTTGAATATACTAAGATATATAAATGTTTTGTCATTGATGATCCGAGTCTATTGATTCAATTGTTTTCAGATGAGGAAAAAAAGAATCATCGTGAAGAAATACTTGATAATCGTGAACATCCCTTAAACCCCAAGAGAGTCAAAGAATGGGAGTATAATCACTTATTGCTTGATGAACAAGAAGGTAGAAGAATTGATATCATTTTAGAAAGTAAAGATGGATTATATGTCTCAGAATTTACCGTAAGAGATAGTTGTGAAAAGCTTAATAGATATATAAATGCTTTAATTGTAGGTGCAATTATTGAAAATGGGTTAGAAGAATATCCAGTTGATATTCATGACGAGTATTTTCAATTTTATTTAGAGAACTTGGATCAATTCGGTTTCTTAAACTGAAAAATACGGTGATCGGCATTCACCTGAAAACGCCCTCTATGATAGAGGGCGTTTCTTTATTTGGCAAGCATCCATTTTTCTTTCATAAACATGACTCTAACGGCCACAAATAAGATAACCACAACGAGCGCAGTAGAGCCTAGGGTGAGTGCAATCGACATTGGATCAATGATCCCAAACATCATTTGTTTGCATAGTGCGTGAATATTAAGGAATGGGACAGCAAAGTAATACGTATCTAGCTGCGTAGCACCTGCTCTCATGGTAAAGAACATTGGGATCACACCTAGTGTAATGATCATGGACATGTACGACTGTGCTTCTTTGACTGAGCCTGAAACCACACTGAGCAGCAGTTCAATCATCGATACCATGAATGAGAAGATGATTAACGCCGCAAACATGACGCCGATAATGCTCCACATTTGATCACCAAAGTTCAGTGCTTGTTTTAGCTTTTCTGTAAAAAGCAGCGTGGATAGAAGCAGCATGCCGATCGCCACAATTCCACTTAAAATACCGAACATGGAGACAGCAAGCCATTTTCCTATGAGAATCTGGAGTCTGCTGGCAGGTGTCAGGAACAATGCTTCAATCGATTTTCGGTCTTTTTCACCCGCTACAATATCAAGCGCAGCTGGCAAAGCGCCTGAGATGACGGAAGTTACTAAAATCATAGGAAGGAGAATCGACAAAAGCATAGCGGTCATTCCGTTTTCCCCTTCTTCGCCTTCTTCTACATCAACGGACTGTACCTCAAACGGATGAATAACGGACGTGTTGATCTGATCGTTTGCTAAACGCTTTTCCACCACTTGGTTTTGGTACTGCTCCAGCAATGATTGCAGCATTTGAACCGCTATGACCGAATCATCGTCCGTTGTATACCCATGGATTTTAATTGCAAATGATTCTTGATGCTGAAGCATTTCGTCAGCCTCTTTCGGCATTTCAAGGTAAGCATTTGCCTCACCGTCCTTGACAGCTTGCTGCGGGTCATCAAATGTTTCAAGATGAATGTTTTTGACCTCTTTGATCATTTGATTCATTTCGGATGGAAGCTTTTCATTGACTGCGACCGTATAGGTTTCATCCCCTGGATCTGCGATCATGCTTTCATAGAAGAACACTAGTCCAAGCATCGTCAAAAGGGGTATCAGCACTGTTAAGAGGAGCGTTTTCCGGTCCCTTAACGCATCTGTCATTTCTTTTAAAAATACGGTTTTCCACATTATGAAATCCCCCTTGCGAGCTTCGACATAAAGATATAGTTCAAGTCTTCACTTTGTTCCTGTGCGTATAATTCTGGAAGTGTTCCTTTGTACACAAGCTCTCCTTGATGAATCATCATGACACTGTCACAAAGCAGACTGACTTCTTCCATGATGTGGCTTGAAAATAGGATGGTTTTATTTTGCTGTTTAAGCTGATGAATAAAATCTCTGAAAATATTACTTGACGTGATGTCTAAGCCTGTTGTCGGTTCATCAAATAAGATAATGTCAGGATCATGAATCAATGTTCTGGCAATCGCCACCTTTTGTTTCATCCCCCGTGAGAATCCTTTCACCTTGCGATCCATATATTGTCTCATTCCGAACCGCTTTGCTAAATCCTCTATTCTTGCTTTGATTTCATGCTGATCTAAGCCATATAATTTCCCAAAGTATTCAAGGTTTTCTCGAGCCGTCAAACGGTCGTAAAGCCCCGTCTCTCCGCCAAATAAGACACCAATTCGTTTCTTCACTTCTGTTGCTTCTTTTACTGTATCAAAGCCCGCAACATTCACGGTTCCATGAGTAGGCTCTAATAAAGTCGCAACGGCGCGCAATAATGTGGTTTTTCCTGCACCATTTTCTCCTAGGATGCCAACGACTTCCCCTTCCTTCACGGAGAACGTCATATGCTTCATCGCCTTCACGACTTTTTTCTTATCTTTAAACCAGCAGCTGCAATCGCTGAGAGTAATCATTTGGTTCGCCCCTTTCGTCTTTCTAAGTCTATGATAGAAAAAATGATGCCTGCCTGACATAAAAATGTCGCGAAACGTCCTTTTTCTGTCTTGAAATGATCGATTTTAAAAAAACAAATGGTAAAATAGACAAATAATAAGAATGGTCATAGGTGATTTTTATGATAAAAGTAGGTCTTGTCGATGATTACCGAGTGGACTTAGAAAAGCTGCACGCCATTCTCGGCAGAATGGAGGCTGTTGACATTGTCTTTGTCACGCAGTCAGCAGAGGATGCATACGAGAAGGTCAAACAGGGAGACATTGATCTGTTGTTTGCAGACATTGAAATGCCTGGAATGTCCGGCTATGAATTAGCGGACCTCATTCACTCTCACGCACTGAATGTCGATGTTGTATTTGTGACAGGAAACAGCGGATATGCGGTCCATGCGTTTGATTTGAATGTACATGATTATATTATGAAGCCATACCACGCCGATCGAATCGCCAAATCCTTAGAGCGCTACATGTCAACCAAGCAGGAGAAAAGCATTCATGGACGGCTTCTCATCAAGCAGCAGTCAGATATCCATGTGCTGCAGAAGAAGGATGTCATTTTTGTTGAACGAACCGGCCGATCAACGACCATTGTCACAACAACAGGAGATATCCAAACGTACCAGACATTAAACGAGTTAAAGGGCGATTTAGCTGAGAAGGATTTTATCCGTTCCCATCGCTCGTTTATCATCAATATTCATTACATTAAAAACTTTTCGGCGTATGCCAAAAATTCATTTGTCGTGTCTTTTGAAGGCACTGATAAAAAGGCCATGATGACCAAGCAGCAATTAGAATACTTTAAGAAATACTACTTTTAAGGAGAACGAACGTGAACGCTTACTATCTTGGATTCCGCATATATGCTCTCATATGGTTAGGTCTTGCGTTTCAAGCAACTGCTGAAGCTTTTCTTCCGGTGACGTCAGTGGTTTTGTGGCTCCTCACCTTTTGTGTCATTTGTCTTTATACATTCTTCATGTACAAAAGGTTTTGGCCTAGTATCAGTGGATACGTGATATTAGGCGCTTTTGTGCTGATCACCTGCGCAGGGCTTTCTCTTTTTCTGACTCAAGGGAATGGGCTGGGCCATCTTTTGGCTTTCATGATCATGATCACAGCAGATCTCCTTACATTGACGATGATGCAGACGGAGCGCCGGTTAAACGGACGGCTTCAAGAGCTGACAAACGCAGAATCGAGAACCAATGAATTGCTGCTTGAGCTGCGCAGTAAACATCATGAAACAGCCAGACATTTAAATGCCTTTTCCGCGTCGAAAGACGAGCATGATATCAAGGATTTGATTCAACAATACGTCAAACATTTCCCTTGGATCAAAGGGGAAAACGCTTATCTGGCCTCAACCCTTCATCCCTTTTTCCAGCGGGCTGAAAAAGAGAACATTGCACTTTCCGTAGATCTTCAAGCACCATTTTCTTCTCTTCCATTTTCTAAGGCTGATCAGGTGAGTTTTACTGGCAACCTGCTCGACAATGCCCTTGATGCAGCAATTGAAGCGAAGCAAGCCGGGAAAGAGGGCAGCATCTCGGTCACGACCTCTATACGGAGCGGGCTATTTTTGATCCATTGTGAAAACAGCACAAAAGGAATGGAGAAACACGTATTAGATCATTTGTTCAAAACTTTTGGCCGTTCCACAAAAGGCGGCGATCACCAAGGAATGGGGACTTATATCATCCATCAGCTTGTTGAAAAAGCAGACGGTACGCTTGATTTCACTTACCGTTCTCCAAATTTTCGGCTCGTGATCAAAATCCCTCTCACGATGACATAAAAAAATAAGGTGCAGCTGCGCACCTTATTTTTTATATATTAAGAGAAGATCTGGTCGATTTGGTTGATTTCCTCTTTTGTTAATTGAACATCGTTTGTTTTTAGGTTTTGCAAGACTTGCTCTGCTCGTTTTGCACCAGGAATAATGGCATCAATGCCGTCCTGCGCTAAAAGCCAGGCCAGTGCTACGTGTGCCGTTTCTGCGTTCTTTGATTGTGCAATGACCTTCAGCTTGTCTACTTTTTCGAGATTTTGAAGGAACGCATTGCCTTGGAAAAGCGGGTCCTTTGCTCGAATGTCATCAAATGTCGCATCCTTCGTAAATTTTCCAGTCAACAAGCCTGATGCCAACGGAAAATAAGGAATAAAGGAAATGCCATGTTCGACGCAGTATGGGAGAAGATCCTGCTCCGCCTGACGTTTCAGCAGAGAATACTCCGATTGAAGTACGTCTAAGTAGCCATCTCGGTTAAAGACTTGAAGCTGTTCAAAATCAAGATTTGATGCACCAATTGCCCTGATTTTCCCTTCATCCTTCAATTCCTTTAATGTGCCTGCTACTTCATCCAACGGCGTGCGGCCGTCAGGGAAATGCATATAGTACAAATCAATATAATCTGTTTGCAGTCGCTTCAGGCTATTTTCGACCTGTTCTCTTAAGAAATTGCGGCTATTATCAAGTTCAATTTGCCCGTTTACTTCTTTATGAGCTCCTTTTGTCGCAAGGACAAGCTCCTCTCTGCCGCCTCGTTTGGCAATGATCTCACCGATCAATTCTTCTGAACGGCCCAGCCCATAAATAAAAGCAGAATCTAAGAAATTGACACCTTGATCAAGAGCCGTTTCCACAAGCTCCCGTCCAGCATCTTCACTCAAATTCGGGAATAAATTATGCCCACCTACCGCATTCGTACCAAGCCCTATCGGATTCACCTGTAAATCAGTTCGTCCAAGCGTTACCTTTTTCAAAAGCTCATCTCCCTTATCTGCTTAATCATCCTTATTTTCCCATGAATCATTTTCAAAATTCAAGTATCCTGCTCACTGAAAATCAACCTGCAGGTGGACGTCGCGAAAATAGGTGAAGATACACTAAAACGAAAAGCGGAGCTTCTCATGACCATCAAAATCGTCATCATCATCCTGCTCCATATGACAGTCAGCTCCCATGTATAAGATTTGCTGATGGTCTTCGCATATGCCCTGGCATTACCAATTGGCAATTTGATCGGATCGTGGTCTTCGTGATCCGTCATCTTCTTGTATATAACTACTATCTCTCTTTCAAGATTTTTCATTAAAAGCATCTAAAAATAAATCTATAATCAATTCTTTTTTACTAGTCTTTTCCTCTCATCACCTTCTTATATTCATATATTTTGTGAAAAAACCTACCGAAATAGGAATTAAAACCTATTCATCATCATGAATAAAACCGATAAAATAAATAAGGTAAATTGACATTAGGATAATTTCCCCTTTCTAACCCGAATATACCATTCAATATATCACTTTTATCTTAGAAGGATGACGCTAAAGAAAGCGGGAATATATACAAAGGAGTATGAAATGATTAAAAAAACAAGTGTACTAGTCATGATTGCATTAATGATGATTTTCTCTGCAGCTTGTCAAAGCTCAGTAAAAACAACAGATTCTGAAAAAAAATCCTCTAATACAGTAGAGGTAAAAGTGAATAGCTATGAATATACTTTGCCAGACGACGCATCGACCACTCTTCGAGAAAATGAATTAGTGTTAAAAGTCAACCTAACCATTACGAACAAAGAAAATAAACCACTTTCATTATTAAGCAGACATTTTACTCTCTATCAGGGTGATTCACAAGTGTCAGAATTAGATTTTTATAGCAGCAAAGACAGACTTAATTCAACTTCATTAAATAAAGGCAAATCTGTAAAAGGCTCTCTTTATTTCTTGGTAGATAAAGGAGCGAAATACCAACTCGTTTATCAAAATCCAATCAATAAAGATAGTGATCCAATTGAAATTGACCTTGATGGAAAAAAGATTATTGATACAGCAGAAAAATTAAACAACGCAGCAAAGGCCCTTAATGCATATACAGATGTCATCGTATTCGGTAAAGAAAATACACAGTTCCCTGAACTAACTGGTGACAATAAGGCTGATCTCGTGAATAAATATAATGAAATGTTTATTAAAGACTTTAGAAGAAGTGCAAGTATCTATGGGAACGAAGTCAGTGATGAAGACATTCTAAGCATGTATCAGCGCATTCAAAACACAGTGAAGGAAAAAGCCAAAGTAGAAACTAGTGTAAAAGCTATCAAAAATGAAGAAGCTGAAGTTGTGGCAAAAGTTACAGGCATTGACGCATCTGAATTAGAAGACAAGCTGGCTGATATTTCAAAAGAATTTTATAAAGGGAAAATCACAAAAAAAGAGTTGTACAAAAAGAGCTTGAAGATATATGCGAGTGAATTTGAAAAACTTCCTCCGGCATCCAGCCCTACTGAATTTGAAGTGAAAATGAAACGTAACGGTGAAGGTCAGTGGAAAATTGATTTGAACGATTTTAATACAAAAGAATATATGAACAGTTTTATCATCACAGAATAATGTTTAAAAAAGGCGCGGAACCCTCAATAAGGTTACCGCGTCTTTTTTGATTACTATTATACAGTCGCCTCTTGCTCTTCTTTAACCGCTTTTTCGATATCTTTAAAACGGCTCGATACAGTAGACGCACTAATGCCATACTTTTTAGCAACTTGTGCTTGAGAAAGCGGGGCATCACTTGCAAGCGAATGAATATAATATTCGATTCCCGCAGCAAATGACGCTGCTTTACGGATCACAGGTGATTTCTGATCACAGTACGCTTTCCAAACCGTTAAAGCGCCATCTGTCAGGCTTTGATCACCGTGCTCCTTCATCCCGTCTTCAATCAGCTTGGCTGTTTCCAGCTGAACGTCACTTGCCCAGTCCATACGATCTGCTAATAGTCCTGTACCGCCTTCTGTTTGAGCAGGTGTTTCCGGTTCTTCTACTTCTTGCTTCGCAAACATACACTTCAGCACTTCAGGGAATGATTCTCTCATAAATGTGCTGCGCGCTCCTCCATTTGCTTCGTGTGCTTCAACGAGCTGGCGAACCTGAAGAAGAAGGGTATCTGTAAACTCTTTCGCAAACATCGTATATTGAATGAAAAACTCTGCTTTGTCTTCAAACTGAACAGGGAAACCAAGCACGAGACTGCCCTTCTCTGGCAGCACTGTTTGATCCGGTTTTACATCAACTTCAACCTTCTCCGCTGTCACCATATTCTCAAAGTATAGAGACTCGTCCGTTTTTTCATTTAATAAAAGCAATGATGGTTCCATGTCTGTCCAAGATTGAACCACTTGTTTTGTTTTCGGACGGGTAATTTCCTCTGCTTTCTTTGTCAGGAATTCATGGAAGATGGTTTCTTTCTGATCCGTTAATGGACGGAAGAAAATGCACCATACACTCAAATGAAAGACTGAAATTTGTTGCGTTTCTTTATCCATATCTGCAAGGAAAGAAAACTCATTAATGAATTGATTGATCGCTCTCTGATGCTTAGAGAAAGCATAATTCATTACATCCTTTTGAACTTGTACAGCTTCCTTAAACACAAGCTCAGACGTTTGTTCTCCGCCTGACTTTTGGCCACAGCAATGTTTATATTTTTTTCCGCTTCCGCAAGGGCAGAGCGCATTTCGTTTAATTTTTCCCAAAATAAAACCTCCGACATTCTAGTCTAACCTCACTATTTTAACAAACGATTGCACAGGAGGGTTTTATTTTCAAGAAAAAAGAAAAATCAGAATGATCAGATAAATAACAAAGACACCTGACGAGCACGTCTGATCATAGAAAAGGGCTCCCTTCCACTGTTTATTTTCTCCAATCATTCCAACAGATTTTTCTTAGCTCATTCCTTCGAATAACTGTTTTGCTTCGAAATAAAAGATTTGAACGAACTTCTTCGTATTGACTCTGCCCGTCGATCCTGCGGGTGAAGATGTCTTCTGCATTTCTTTCATTCTTTGGCTGACATCGGTAAAATCAAAAAACTTCGACGCATAGTGCTCAAACTTAGGATTCGAAAAATCTGTTAATCCTAGTGAAGCGAAATGATTCAAGGAATGATGAATGGCTCGTCTAATTCGCTGCTCTGCCGCTTTCACTTCCCGCATCACTTCCACATCAGTCGCACCATGATCCAGCTTTCTTTCAGCCGTTTTGATAAACAGCTGCTTTAGTGGAGGAAAATTGACCTCATGGGAATTGGCTGTCTGTGTTTCATGTAAGTAGATCAGTATCTCTATTAGATCCTTAGAGCCGCTCTCTCCGACAATTCCTAATTCAGACAGGAGAAATTCTCCTGCCTCTTTCATCGTTCTTCGCTTCGCCCCAGAGCCCCCATCACGAGAAATCACGGGCTCTAATGGCAGCACATGGCGAAGGGAAGCTTGAATATCGTAAATCGATTTTTCCAGCTTGATGCGCTCCATGACTTTTCGAATGACACTGACGATCTCAATTCGATTGACAGGTTTATGAATATAATATTCAATCCCCAGTTCATAGGCTTCTGCCATCATCTCTTTCGCCTCTACTTGAGAAATCATGATGACCTTGCCTTTGAATTCAGGGTGTATATGACGAATGGTTTGAATGCCATCTCTAGCAGGCATTAAAAGATCAATCAGAAGGATGTCTACTTTTTTGAGATTTAATGAATGAGCTTCTAATCCAACTCCGTCATCGGCTTCATCCACGACCTCTCCCAAATCCTCATCCTCAATAATTTGACCTAAAATCGAGCGTATTGCACGATCATCATCTGCAATGAAAAATCGCATACACTCACCCTTTCTGTATTAAATTTTGTATAGGAAGGACAAGCTGAAATGCTGTACCTTTTGTTTCTTTTTGTTCGATCTGGATTTGACCCCCAAGCTCTTGAACCAGCTCTCTCACATAGGATAAGCCAATCCCAGTTGACGGTGTACCAAATGCATCAAATTTCGAAGTGTAGCCTGGATCAAACACAACATCTCTCAATTTTTCAGGAATACCCGGGCCATCATCTTCAATCCGAATCTCTATTTTATCATGACCGCCTTTTAATACGAGTGAGATCGTTCCGTTATCTTCTATTGCTTCAACTGCATTTGCCATTAAATTATTAATCAAAGATAAGAAAATAAAAACATGATAATCATGCAAATGAATGCCACGTATATCAGAGGTAAAGGAGATGTTTTTCCCTAGAGATAGGGCGTATTTCTCTTGGATGCGGATCACAATGCGAACAAGCTCTTCGGCTCTCATATAGTCTTGCATATTTTCCTTTGAAATCAGCTTTGAAAGCCCAGCATAAATACGCTGATTGTCCTTTTTCACCTCATGGATTTCTCCTGCGAGCTTTAGCAGCTCTTGACTCACTTTCTTCCCTAGTTCGTGGTCATGCAGTAGACGGTAAAGCCGATATGATTCTTGCGTAATGTGCTCTGTATGATTTAACGTTTTCTTTAAGTGAACCGTTTCCTCATATAAATTCGAAATGACCATCATCATATGCTCATTTTGTTTCATGATTTGTTTCTCTCTTGATTGTGCCTCGTACAGCCTCATCATATTAAAAAAGCTGATCACCACAAAGCTGTGAGCAAACGCGATGAGGAACATATCACTCAGCTTTGATAGGGTCATCGTTGTATCGAACACTAGAAATTGTACAAACAGCTCGACAAAATCAGCCAGTAATTCGATCATGAGACCGATGATCCCAATGAAAATAGAGCGCTGCTTAAAACGTCCCGTACGAACGGCAAAAAACAGAAAAGCATAAGTAAAATAGAAAAAGAAACTTGGGAATTGCTGATAAAACGACGCAGCCATATCAGCATTCTGCTGAATCAGATCTAAGCCTACTCGAAAAAGTACAATGGCTGCGCCTGTTAAAAATCCCGGCAGGAGTGGTCTAGATTTTCTTAAGAGTAATAAACAAAAGAAAAACGCAGGTGCTCCAAAACTGATGCGAAATGTCTCGTTCACAGGATAAAACTTCAGCTCTCCTGCAAGCGGCACAATGACCACCATAAAAATTAAAATGAATGCGTCTTTTTTGACAAGCTGGTTTAAACTCAAATGACTGACATCCCTTCCCCTGTTTGCATAGCCACAGTATACAAGGAGACTCTTTTCTTCACAATGTGCAAAAAAATAATTTTCACTACGCCTTTCATCTCCAAAATCCTTTTTTATGACTATTCTCCGAGGGAGCAAGGTGACCTTTCAGCTATTCTGCATTATGGGGATTGTCTACAATAATGGGAATTGTTTAGACAATTGTCGACAGACTGATTTTTATTTGTAAGTTTTTCTGTAGATTTACGTCAGATTGTGTAGTTTCCAAGATAAATTGAATGAACAATTTTAGTGAAACTATATGTAAGCGTTTTCTGAATTTTCACTAAAAACCCTTTTTGTTTTTTCGCCGCCAAAGCCTTCATTTAAACAGATATTTAGGTGTAAAGGAGTGGTACAAGCAGCGCATGACAAGTTCTTTGAAGATGTGTAACATGTTTTCGTGACTATTTGATCGCATTTTTTGTCATCCGCCAATTCAATAGGGTACTTTTTGATTTTTGATTGGAGGAATCGTATGAAAACAGCAATTTCTAATAATACACAACACGCATGCCAGTCTTCTGTTGATCACTGGGCAGAAGAAATACGGCCTTATTACAAAAACGGTCAGAATGCTGGCTACATTCCAGCACTCGGAAAAGTGAATTCCTCTCAACTTGGTATCAGCGTGATAGGCCCAGATGGATCATCTGTACAATATGGTGATTGGGACGTTCCCTTTACCCTACAAAGTATCTCAAAAGTCATCAGCTTTATAGCTGCCTGTTTAGGAAGGGGCGTACCTTACGTCTTGGATCGGGTAGATGTAGAGCCAACTGGTGATGCATTTAATTCCATCTACCGCCTTGAGATGCATAAACCAGGGAAGCCCTTTAATCCAATGATTAATGCTGGAGCTATTACCGTTTCCTCCATCCTTCCGGGAAAGACTTCTACAGAAAAGCTAGCATATATTTTCGATTTAATCGAAAACTTAATAGGTAAGCGTCCTTCTGTTAATGAAGAGGTTTATCAATCAGAATGGGCAACTGCCCATCGAAACCGGGCACTTGCTTATTATTTGAAAGAAACCAATTACTTAGAATCAGATGTCGAGGACACATTAGAAGTGTATTTAAAACAATGTTCCATCGAAGTCACAACAGAGGACATCGCCTTGATTGGACTGATTATATCAAGTGATGGCTACCATCCCTTTAAACAAGTTCAAGTCATCCCAAAAGATATCGCAAGACTAACAAAAGCATTGATGCTGACATGCGGCATGTATAATGCGTCTGGTAATTTTGCTGCTTTCGTAGGCGTTCCAGCCAAAAGTGGTGTGTCTGGAGGAATTATGGCTTGCGTTCCGCCAAGCGCAAGAAGAGAATTCCCATTTCAGACAGGCTGTGGAATCGGCATTTACGGTCCCGCCATTGATGATTGCGGAAATAGTATTACCGGTGTCATGATGCTGAAAAAACTCGCCAAAGAGTGGGATCTCAGTATTTTTTAAAGAAATAGGATGGAATTAGAAGAGGTGATGTTATGAATGACTTTATCAATGGTTTATTAACAACAACAAATGGTTTTCTATGGTCATATATTATTGTTGCACTATTAGTTCTTGTTGGCCTTTATTTTACATTTAGATCTCGTTTCCTTCAGGTTCGTATGCTCAAGGAAATGGTGATCGTTCTTAAAGAAGGAACAAATAAACAAAAATCTGGTGTGTCACCGTTTCAAGCGTTCGCTATTAGTATGGCAGCTCGAGTTGGAACAGGAAACATTACCGGTATTGCTATCGCTATTGCCATGGGTGGTCCTGGTGCTATTTTTTGGATGTGGATTCTGGCGATTATTGGTTCCGCCTCTAGTTTTGTTGAAAGTACACTTGCCCAAGTCTATAAAACAAAGGATGTGTCAGGCTTTCGTGGGGGGCCGGCCTACTACATTGAAAAAGGCTTAAAGAAACGATGGATGGGGATTTTATTTGCTGTATTGATTACTATTTCTTTCGGTATTGTCTTTAATGCTGTACAGTCGAATACCATCACCATCGCTTTTGAAAATTCATTTGGCACAAACCGCTTAATTGTTGGAGTGATTATGGCTATTGGATTTAGCATCATCATTTTCGGTGGTGTCAAAACGATCGCAAAGATGGCAGAATACATTGTTGTTTTCCTAGCTGTAGCTTATATCGGGATTGCTCTCTTTGTCATGGTCACGAATATTACAGAGCTTCCTGGCGTCGTTCACACAATAGTTACCCATGCATTCGGTATTGAACAATTTGCAGGTGGTACGATGGGTGCCGTCATTATGGAAGGGATTAAACGAGGTCTCTTCTCAAACGAAGCTGGGATGGGTAGTGCACCAAATGCTGCTGCTGCGGCCGTGACTAGTCACCCTGTAAAGCAAGGACTCATTCAGGCATTAGGTGTCTTAATTGATACCCTCATTATTTGTACAAGTACTGCTTTTATCATACTTTTCTCAAATGCATATAGAACAACAAAACTAACGGGTATTGAACTCACTCAGGCATCTTTAAGTGAGCACATTGGCCCTTGGGCTTCTGGTGTACTTGCCATTATGGTCTTCTTGTTTGCGTTTAGTACGTTAATCGGGAATTATTACTATGGTGAAACGAACATCGAGTTCCTTAAATCAAGCAAGACATGGCTAATCGGTTACCGTATTGCAGTTATTGGAATGATTTTATTCGGTGCTGTGGCAAGTGTTCCTTTTGTTTGGAATCTCGCCGACCTATTCATGGGACTGATGGTCATCGTCAACCTCATTGCCATCACCATGCTGTCTAAGGTCGCCTTTGCAGCATTGAAAGATTATACGAGACAGAAAAAAGAAGGAAAAGATCCTGTTTTCTATAAAAATGCCGTTCCGAACAATGAACATATTGAATGCTGGGACGACGAACCTGCTTCTTTGAAAAAGAATCAAATCGGGTAAATAAAAAAAGCTCTGGTCCTTTGATCAGAGCTTTTCCCTTTATTTCAAAAATTCGAGTATGAGTTTGTTGACGACCTCTGGTTTTTCATGATTGATCCAATGAGAGGCATCATCGACAAAAACCAGCTGTCCATTTGGACAAATCTTAATCGATTCCTTTGCCAGCTTTCTGCTTAGAAACTTGTCCTCCATCCCCCAGATCATGCGAACAGGAACGAGAATCCGTTTTGAAATTGGCTTTTCAAAGCCGCCTTTTTTGATGGCCCGATACCAATTCAGCATTGACGTAATAGCTCCTGGCTGCGTCCAAGCGAGCTTGTAGCTTGAGACATCCTCCTTGGTGAACAAGTGTGGTCTATCAGTCAGCCCAATCGCTTCATCCAGCCTTTGAAATTGGTTTTCTTGAAGTGCTGCCTCTGGTACATTTGGAAGCTGAAAGAAAGCGATATAGGAGCTCTTCTTCCACTGTGGAGGATAAAAAGGGAGAACCTTCATCATCACACGCGGATGCGGCATGTTGACAATGATTAATTTATTTACATATTGAGAACGTGTAGAAGCCGAATGCCAAGCAACCGCTCCGCCCCAATCATGTCCGCCGACAATGGCCTTTTGATTTGGACTCAGCGTCTTAATCAAGCCCACGATATCATCTCTCAGTTGATCCAATACATATGATTCGACTCCATCTGGCTTGTCACTTAGATGGTAGCCCCTTTGATCAGGAACAACGACACGATAGCCTGCCTCTGCTAAGGGAATGATTTGATTTTTCCAGCCGTACCAAAACTCAGGAAATCCATGCAGCAGGACAAGCAGCGGGCCATCCTCAGGGCCAGCCATTGCAGTATGTAGCCTTATGCCATTTGTTTGGATATATTGAAACTCAACTTGTTCCATTCCGTTGCCACCCTTCCCCATGTCTTATTATTCTTCCAACATAGCATATTTTCCATTTTTCAGAAAATGAAAACACTCCAAAAAAACCTTCACCACTGTGAAGGCCTTTATCTATTTCATATAATTCAGAACCCAGATCAACCCATTTTTCCGGTCCTGTACTTGTCCGTGAAGTGCGCCAAAGAACGTATCCTGTAATTCCACCAGTACATCCCCGTCAGCTTCGAGCGCTTCATATACGGCCTTTAGTTCTTCTTCATTGTCAAACTGCATAATCAATCTGAGATTCTCCGATTTTGGTGTGCGGCCAAACGTATCTGAAAAGTGGAGCAGTGATTCTCCAAGGTGCAATTCAGCATGTAACACACGGTCTTGATGTTCATTTAAAATATGAATATCTCCGCCAAAAATTCCTTGATAATATTGAAGAGATTCTTTCACATCTTCTACTACAATATAAGGACTAACGCTGATCATATCCCTCATCCTCCTCTTGTTCCGTCCATCTTCTCTTTTATAGCTTATCCCAAATCGTAAGAAAAAAGGCACAAATCGTCAACGGATTTGCACCTTTTTCTCATGAAGACTTCGCTAATTCACTATGTTTGTTTGAATACGCTGCGTACATGACGACACCGATTAACAGCCAAACCCCAAAGTAAAGCCATGTGCGTCCCGGTAAGTTGAGCATGAGGAACAAGCAGCAGCCCATTGATATGATTGGCAAAACCGGTACAAAAGGAACCCGGAATCCCCTTTCAAGCTGCTGATGTGTCTTTCTCAAAATAAGCACAGATAAGCTCACCATCGCAAACGTCAATAAAGCACCGATATTCGCTAAGTTGGACAGATTCTTCAAATCAATAAACCCTGAAATAACAGCTGTCATTCCGCCAATCATCCATATGCTTGCAACAGGTGTATCGCTCTTGTTTGTTTTCGAAAACACTTTAGGCAAGAGCCCGTCTCGACCCATCGCATAGGCAATTCGAGTTGCTGCATAATTATTGGCGAAAATCACAGCCATCAATCCAATGACAGCACCGACAGAAATAATACCAGCCACGCTATTTTGATGCACACTTTGCAGCACATAGGACATGGCCTCTGTCACATTCAGCTTTGTATAGTGCACCATACCTGTCATGACCAAACAAACGACAATGTAAATGACCGTACAAATCAGTAATGAACCAATAATACCAATTGGCAGGTTCCGCTGTGGATTTTTCACCTCTTCTGCAGAGGCCGAAATCGCATCAAATCCTAAAAAGGCAAAAAACACAGCGGCTGCACCGGCAATGACACCTTCCGCGCCAAACGGCATGAACGGCTGCCAATTGTCTGGCTGTACGTAAAAGCCGCCTACTACAATGAAAAGAACAATAATGCCAAGCTTCACAAACACCATGATATTATTGAATTTTTTACTTTCCTTCGTTCCTCTAGATAAGATCCACGCAATCAGTAAAGCAATGATAATCGCTGGCAGATTCATGTATCCGCCTTGTTCTGGCCCTGCTAGGAATTGATGGGGGATAGAGATTCCAAACCCCTCCAGCAGGCTGTTGAAATAACTGGACCAGCCACTGGCCACAGCCGAAGCAGTCAGCATATAAACAGACAATAAGGTCCATCCCATCAGATGGCCCACAAGCTCACCCATCGTTGTATATGAATAAATGTATGCACTGCCGAATACAGGAAGCGCTGAAGCCATTTCTGCATAACAAAGTGCTGCTAAACTGCACACAATCGCTGCGATCGCAAAGGAGAAAATGACAGCCGGTCCTGCATCCTTAGTTGCTGTCATTCCGGTTAACACCATGACCCCTGTGCCGATCACAGCCCCTATACCAAGAAGCGTTAGATCAAGCCCGCCCAGCGTTCTCTTTACCTTTTGCTGCCTACTCTGTTCTAACAAATCGTGAATTTGTTTCTTACGAAGAATTTGTCGCAAACCCTTTCCCTCCAAAACGTTAGAAAAACAAAAAATTATTCAAATTTCATTATAGCAGAATAGGTCCTACGCATTCACAACCAATTCACGCAAATCTTTCTTCATAATTTTACCAAGTTTGTTTTTTGGCAGTTCCTTCGTGAAATGAATGGACGGAACCTTGTAATCTGCCAAACGCTCCTGGCAATAGTTCACAACATCTTGCTCGCAAAAATCGACGGATTCGTCTTTCACGATATATGCACTTGGCACTTCACCATATAAATCGTCTGGTACACCAATGACAGCTGATTCAATGACTCCTGGAATTTGATCAATGACTTCTTCCACTTGGTCAGGATAAATATTATCGCCGCCGTACAAAATGACATCTTTGTATCTGCCTGTGATATAAAGAAAACCTTCTTCATCTAGATAGCCTGCGTCTCCCATATGGAACCAGCCATCTTTGAGTACCTTCTCAGTAGCGTCAGGCTGATGGTAGTAGCCTAGGAAATAAAATGGGCTTCTCATGACAACTTCGCCAATTTCTCCAGCTGGCAGTGTCTCATCTGTCTCAGGATGAACGATTTTTACTTCTACATCCGCATCGACTTTACCGGCAGATCCCATTTTATCTTCACCCATTGCAGGGTACCATGCACTGACAACCCACGCTTCGGTACTTCCGTAGCCATGCATCATGTGAATACCCACTTCTTTGTAGTCCTTAATCAAGCGTACTGGAACCTTCGTGCCGCCAGAAATCGCAATTTCAAAGGAAGAGAGATCATACGAACCGCGTTTCAGCTCTTCTAACATGTACGTATAAGCTGATGGGAAGGCCATCATAAACGTAATTCTTTCTTTTTCAATCGTTTCTAAAATGCGTTTCGGCGTTGCATCATGTAAAAAGACTAGGGTATACCCTTCAATTGCAGCTGCGATGAGATGGTTAATCGAGCTCATATGATACAGAGGGTGACTCGCCAAATATCGTTTTCCTTTTAGGTCAAATCCTCGATTCCCATGTCTTGTTAAAAATTGATAGAGTCGTCCATGTCCAACCATACAGCCTTTTGGGTTACCCGTTGTGCCGGATGTGAATAGAATCATAGCTAGATCCTCTTCTGACACCTCCTCAGCAAGATCACTTCCATCGTTTGAAGCCAATAGGTCTTCAAACAGCTGCGTTGTTTTCGCATTCACACCGGATTCCACCATGAGGCAATCCTCTAAAGACACATTCACAGCGGCAATGATGTCACGGAATTCTCGGTCAAAAAATAAAGCCTTTGGCTCTGCTTTTTTCAAAATGCCTTCCAGTTCAAAAGAAGTAAGCTGCCAGCTAAGTGGGACTGCGACTGCACCCGCTTTGATGGCTGCCAGCATAATCGTTGAAAAGTGATGATGGTTTTGACAAATAAAGCAAACGCGGTCACCTTTTCGAATCCCCTTACGATGTAAGTAATGAGCGAGCTGGTCAATGCGTTTTGCATATTCTTCAAATGTATAAGACACACCTCCGCCAGTTACCGCTTCAATTTGTGAAGAGCGTTCCATTCTGTCGTTTAGCAATGCCTGTAAAGTATTCAATATCTTCATCTCCAAACGTTTGATTTCAATAGCCAATTTCCAGAGAATTGGATTGGCAGATTTTATCTCATTCACATTCTAAAATAAAAATAGCTGAAAGTAAAATCATTTCATTTTGGAATTATTCTTTTTATTAATTGATAATACAGGTAATTTTATAGCCGTCTTCCATTTTGGTTTAAATGATGATGATTATTATGATAAGATAGACCTAGTAATTGATCGGAAAATGCGAATGCAATAGGAAAAGAGGTATGGAGAATGCAACATTTCAAGCTAGAGGCAAGTTTGTTAGACCATGCACTGACAAAGTATTTAAAGGCGACGAAACGAATAGACGAAGAGAACATTCCGAGAAACGTCACGAATGTCAAAGGGTTTATTTTACGCATCATCTACCGCCATCAATCATGTACTGTGAAAAATATTCTACAGGAAGTTTCATTATCTCCCTCTGCGACAACAACCGCTCTCAATCACTTAGAAGATGAAGGGCTGATTATCCGCTCTCGAAATAACAATGACCGCCGTACTGTATGGATTACCCTTTCTGAATCGGGTGAACAAATAGCAAAACAAATGATCGACAATCGCCAATTGCTTGTCAATCAACTGTTCAACCATTTATCTGAGGACGACAAAAAAACATTTTTTGAATTAATCGAAAAAATGATGGATGAGCGCACATTAAAGGCTTAGGAGAATTCCTAAGCCTCAGATTGTAGAGAAACTCATGTTTTTCTACAATCTTTTTTATTTTTAACGTATGTATGAAGAATGAAATGTATTG